>JAFLBG010000027.1 GCA_017303975.1 Bacteroidota bacterium | reverse complement strand
ACGTAACAAAATTTATTAGCAGCCTTGACCTTTTATTGCTTTTGTGTCAAGGCAAAAGCAAAATAGCAGGCTATTTTAATTGCTCTTGTTCAAAAAAGGTTCTAACTTGCTTCAGTAACGCCCACCACAAAAACCTTCTAAACATAATTAGTTTAGAAGGTTTTTTATCTTATGCCAAGCTGCTACATTATTTTTAGTAAAAAGTTGAATCGCTTTTATACAGGGGCAACGCAAGATTCCGTAGATGTGAGAATTACAAAACATAATAATCACTTCTATGGTAATTCTCATTTTACTGCTAAGGCTAGTGATTGGGAGCTTTTTCTGTATATCGAGTGCAACACTTTTAATCAAGCGTTAAAAATAGAAAAGCACATCAAAAAAATGAAAAGCGCACAGTATATTAAAAATCTAAAATCTTATCCGGAATTAGTTACAAAACTGAAAAACTTATAACACAGACTCCCCCGATAGCCATTGGGGATTTTTTTGTTTGTTCCGATTACAACATAAAACCCTCAACAAACAAAAAGGAGATGAAGTAAAATACTTCATCTCCTTTTTACATAATAAACCCTACTATTTTCTTATTTATTTTTAAAAGCACCTACATCGCAAAGCCATGTAACATAAGCCATCCTGCCAATTGTTGGAGCTCCGTAAGCTTCTCTTCTCTTTTCGTTAAGCAAGTTAGAGCACCCTAACCGCACTGTAGAATGGTATTTCGGGAACTCGTAAAATAATTGCACATCAACAATTCGATAACTGCTTATATCTCCATTGCCAAAAGTACTTTCCCAACGATAGGTATCAACCCACTGAAAATTAGAAGAAAAACCTAGATTCTTGTACAAATTATTTCCTTTAACACCAATGTTTACTTTGTGTTTAGGCGTATTAAATCCGGGGATAATTTTATCCTGTGCTAATTTACTTGTATCTAACGCAGCATAGGTGTAGTTTGTGCTAATAGAATAATTTTGATTACTTCCTGTAGGCAACAACTGTACCGGACTAAAATAATAAGCAAGCCCAAGACCCCCTCCGTAACTAGACACACTCTCCTTTGCATTAATTGGTGTTTGATACAACCTATATGATTTTGTTAAAATTGCATCCATTCCATTTTCTTCGCCTGCAACAGCATCTCCATTTGGAAGAACAACTCGAGTATCCCCAATAAAATTATCGTAAATACTATAGTATGCATTTGCATCTACATATACTTTATTTGCAATTACTCCGCGATATCCCAATTCTACTGTTCTTACTTGTTCCGGCTTAACAGGATCTAGCTTTACTGTTTCGAGTAATGATGGAGAAATTTCATATGTAGAATCGTAATGTGCGTTAAATGCATTAACAGATTCGAGCGTATATAAATTACTAAACCCATCTAAATTTCCACTTAAAATAATTGGGCCAATATCTAACATTAAATACTGGTTTTGAAGTGTAGGGCTTCTAAATGCCGACTGCGCTGAGAAACGGAATACACTGTTTTTATGTGAATAAACAGCCGAAATTCTTGGCGATAATTGAGGATCAAAATTTTGATTTTTATCTACACGAACAGAACCTATTAACTTCAACTTTGTATTTTCTGTTTTGTACACTTCCTTACTCATTTGAATATATCCACCCACTTCGTAAGTTGACAAATCTAAGTACTTCCCTTTCGGATTGTCTCTTCCATCGGCCAATGTATCAGAAGGGTCTATAAGTGTGTCTCTAAAAATTGTTCCAAAAGATCTTGGTTTAAACAATCTTGCAGAGCCTCCTGCAATAACATCGGCAAACTTAAAATTGAAATTATATTGCCCCTCGACATGCGTAAACGATGATTTATCAAGGAATTTAGACCCAGTTTCTAATCGTGGGTCGTTTACTATTTTATTATAAATAGAATCAAACGCTGCAGTTCCCGGTTTATACCAACCAGAATTGGCAGCAATATTAGCGCGAGAAATAGCTGTATCTACCATCCATGGTTTTAAATCATCCGAAAATTCATCTGTATAGTCAGACAGCGTGTTAAAATATTTACTGAGATATTCTGATATGTATTGCGGAACGCCTTCTTTAGAAACATTAATTCCGGTAAACACAATATCATATGAATCACCAGCGTTCTCGCGAGTTGTATATGCTTTCACAAAAAAACGTTTGCCTGTCAACTCTAATTTATGTTGTTGAAATAAAATATTGTTTATGCTATATCGATTCGACCCCTGATACACTGCGGTTCCCTGACCAAGCTTATACACATAAGACGCACGCAAACTATCGCTAAATTTATAATGAAGCTCGGCACCCAATTTTAAACTTTTTACTTTATTATCAGACAAGTCAGACTCCATATACCCAGGAGCCGTAATTTTTTTCTTGCCTAATCCTCTGAAACCTTCTTGGTTAAAGTCTAACCAGTCGTTCAGCTTAGTAAAATCAGAAGCCTTTTGTGGATCGCTATCGTACTTTAACCCTCTAACGATAGCACTTAAATCTTGTGTGGTAGAAATATCTCCATATTTATTTGCTGCGGTATCATCTGCAACCCAATCATCAGCACGAGTAAAAGAACCCGTAATTTTTCCTCCCCATTTATTATTTTTTCCAAAAGTCTGTGCATGTCTAAACTGAGCCTCCACCAAGTTGTTTGTAGCTCCTTTCAATTGAACTGTTGTTCCCGGGAAGTCGTATGGATTTTTTGATGTCATACTTACCACTCCTTGAAACGCATTTGGACCATACAAAGCAGATGCTGCTCCTGTAATAATTTCAACACTGTGCAAATCAATATCGCTTACTCCCACTAAATTACCAAGTGGGAAATTAAGACCCGGGGCTTGATTATCCATACCATCTACAAACTGCACCATTCTAATTGGGGCTGTGGAGTTAAACCCGCGCATATTAACTGTTTTGAAACCCATACTAGATTGATTAACGTCTACTCCACCTAGGTTACCCATGCTTTCATAAAAATCTCCCGATGCAGCTTCTTTAATTTCTTTTGAATTCATTTTCTTTATAGAAACAGGCGATTCCAAAATAGTTTCACTAACACGAGAACCGGTAACAACAACTTCTTTACCATAAACTGCTGTTGGCTCTAACCACAAGTCGATTGTAGTTTCTCCTTTTTCAAGTGTAACCTCTCTTTTAGAATAGCCAACGTATGCCACTTGAAGAATCACCTCCTCTTTATCAGCAAAGTCAACAGTTAGTTCGTAAGCTCCATTAATATCAGTGGTAACACCTGTGGTAGTACCCTTGATAACTATAGCCGCAAAAGCAAGTGGCTGCTTGGTACTTTTATCTGTTAAAACTCCGGAGATTTTTTGTTGGGCAACTACAGTAAAAAAAGAAAGATTTAAAATTAAAAACGCAAAATTCTTTACTAGCTTAAAAGGAGATACTTTTTTCATTACACTATTTTCTAGATTTTATTTATTTGAAGTGCAAGCCATATAACTAACTATGGCTTGCACAAAGGAATTAATTCAAAAAAAAATGGAATTCGTTTAACGATTAATAATTAATTTTCTCATCGACTTTTCATTCGTTCTGCTGTCTGTTACTTCTACAAGATAAATTCCTGTTGGAATATTCTTCACATCCAAATCAACTTGATCTTGGAATGCTTTAGACTCAAGCAATTGCTTGCCAGTAATATCCAATAAAGCAGCTTTGTATTCTGAGTTTGTAGAAAGATATATGCTTACTTTATCTGAAGCCGGATTTGGATAAACAAGTATATTCAATCCTGAAGAATAATCTTGTTTATCTTCGTTCAACGACAGCGGAGAGCTTGTAAATACAGGCAATTCAATACTAGACGGGTATTGAGGAGAAAAAGCAAGTCTTTGTACTGCAACTCTTGGCATCATAAAAGAGCCATCCGGTGTTTTGTTTGTTCCTTGTCCATCACCTGGTTTTCTTCTAAAAAATTCTCCATCTGCAATTGGAATGTTTGGATTAACTTGAAAGCGAGGAAAATTACTACTACTGATAAGTATTTTTATTTTATGGTTTTTACCCCAGGTATATGCAATTGGGAAAAATTTGAATCTGAATTCATACACTTGTCCAATATTAATATTTGTAAATGGAGTATTATCATTAGGGAAAGGGAAATCTTCATCCATACTTGGATTGTCCACTAAGTTTTTAGCATAATCTCGTGCACGTGCATTTACAGCGCCTTCTACAACAAAGAGTTCTCTTCCATCAGGATATACATCGAGAATCCTAACCATAAAATCTGTGTCTGTAAGTCCACTGGAGGCTCCTGCAGGATTTGTTTTTGCATACAATGTTGCAACGGGTGCTCCTATAATACATAAAGAATCTTGAATCGCATTACTTGAAAATTGTATTACACCTGGCCTGTTCATTGTATAGGAAGAATATAATGGACTTGTCATATCTACTTGTCCTCTAGTTATATCATTGCTATTGGGTATTTGCTCAAGCATGTTACCACCACCGGCTGTAATAACAGGATCGTTAGGATCGTGCACATAAATTTTATATCCTTCATCAGATGTTGGTGCAGTAGAATTAACAGTTCCGTTATTATGTAAATACATTTTCTGCATACTGATACCAGTTGGAGGTGGAAATGTATTGGACGAAAACCAATAGTTACCCACATTTACATTATTAGCCGAATCATTTACTGGACCAATAACATAAAACTTCACATTCGGAAGGTTGGCAAAGTTCTTAATAGGAGCCGGGGAAATAGGTTCATTATCTAATTGACTCATCATTGGTTGCCCAAGTGCAGGAATACTAATAGTTATTTGATGCACGGTATAAGGAGGGAATGGATCTTTGTATTCCATCTTTAAATTATTTAAGCCACCGGAACCATTCATAAAATTTAGGAACTCATGAAATTGCATTTTAAAATCTTGAGATGGTATTCTTACTTTTATCAATCCTCCTTGCCATTTGTGGCTTGCAGGTATCATAAACTTAGGATCTCCAAGATATTGACTAGGGTTATAATTTAGGTTGTAGCGATACCAAGACACAAACTCTGATTTCAATACATCTGTAATCGAAACATCTTCGTTATCTCCGGATATATTCACGCCTATACCGTCTAATACATTTTCAGGATATTTGTTTGCACCCACCATATCTCCTGTTTCTCTCGAACCAATGGTTCCGTGCGCCCAAGGACCTATTAATATTTTTTGCAGTTTTTTGTTTCCATACGTGTTGCTCAAATATTTTTCGGCATAATTTCTTGACTCAATTTGTCCATCAATAAAAATATCATACCAACCAGTAAGATTATAAATTGGCACTTCCATGTTGGTGTAGCGACTAAATGTACCGGTAGCACTTCCTTCGCCATTGGCATCTACCATTGCACGACTAACATCCATGTCAATTCTGGCAGGGGAATTTGGATAGTATCCAGCCGGCTCTAAATTGCCATTTGCGTCCGGATATCGGGTTACACAAAAGTGGTCGATTGCACTATTTGCAGCCACAAATTTATTTGGCAATCCGTAATCAAATGCACTGTGAATGGCATTTTGAATGTCATTATCATTTGCAATTTGTGCTGAATCTTGATACTCTGTAATAGCATCAGTACCGGTAAATATTTGTCCTTTAAGCCATCCGGTAACTAATCTATCTCGCAACACTCCATTGTGAAAGCCGGTACTCTTAAAAAATTCGCTTGGTCCTACAATTGGCAATAAACATTTAAGTCCAGGCTTGCTTGGGTCTATCCTATGTGCCGCAGCAGCTTGATATTGATTGTATCCCAATGCCGACCCTCCGAACATTCCAATTCGTCCATTAAACATGGAGAATGACTCTGTAGCAGGATTTATAACACCATCATTATTTATATCATACGTTCTAATTAAATTATTGGTATCCAACATAAACTGAATACTGTTGTACCCATCTTCGTGCTTATTCCCATTTTTAGGGTCGCTCAAAGGTGTTAAATCCAATACATGTTTTGTTAGTGGATGATATGGATTTTTGTTCCAACCATCGCTATACAGCGGAAGATAAACACCTTCGGAGGTGTATCTACCTCTCATATCTTGTTCAGCATACGCATAACCAAGAAGCCCCAAAATACCGCCAATAGGAGAATTAGCGTGCTTATTGTAAGGAGTACGGGTAAAAATTAATGGCATTTTGTATGGATTAGGATTAGACTGCCCATTAAGAGTATCGTAAATCAATAGCTGAGTTCCTTTGCTGATCAACTCTAAATTGGTGCTTCCAAAACCAAAATTTATATTAACCATTAAACAATCTTGAACTACCGGAAGAAACACGTTAGTCATTAGCTTTATACTATCCGGCATTACAAATGGAATGTCGTATCGAACAGCAAAATCGGTAATGGTATCTAGCTTACCATTGTTACTCTTTTGCGCAAAGCTATTCATGGCAATAAAAAACAATACAATAGAGGTAAAAATAATTTTTCTCATTTTCTTATTCTGTTTGTGTTTAATAATCTACTCAAAAAAAGCAGATTTAAAGTTTAGGCATTTTGTTTCGTTGTTTTTTTTGTGTGCTGCAATGGCACGCAAACAACTTACAATTTTGCAATGCAAATGTATTTAATTTTTTTCTTAAAATAGCGCAATCAGACCACAGATTATGGCTAAAATCAAAAGGTTTTTAACCAACTTAGCCCCTATTTTATAAACAACTACAATACATATTGGTTCAATACATACAACACAATTAGCTTCAATCAACCAGCCTCATTGCAAGTATTCTCTAAAGACATTGACAAATATCTTTTTTTGAAAAATAATCCTTACCTTTGCATTGCATTATTAGAATTAATAAAACTTTAATTCTTAAATAAATAAGGTCCTGTGGCCGAGTGGCTAGGCTGAGCTCTGCAAAAGCTCCTACTGCGGTTCGAATCCGCACGGGACCTCTACTTAAAACAATAAACCCCTGTAATGTAATTCATTTCAGGGGTTTTGTTTTTGTTGGTGCCGACAATGTTGTCTTTTTAAAACAATTTCATCACATTTTTTTTCCATCTTAAGCAACAATTAAAAACTATATAAATAGCAAAAGGGGGTTTAAAAAATGCTAAGGAAGCATAGATCTGATAATTACAATAGAAAATAGAATACAATGAGACTATTAGTTTTCTTACTATTGCTTTTTACATTAGCCCATCTAGCTGTGGCTCAAACAAGCACCATTGCTTTGACCATTGAAGGCATACAAAATACTAATGGGAAAATTCAAATCGGGCTATATAACCAAAAAAGCGACTTTGGCAGCTATGATAAAGTATTTATCGGAGTTGTTGCCACACCTTTACTAAACAAAATTACCTACACCTTCAAAGATATACCTGACGGTACTTATGCAATTGCCACTTGGCATGATACTAATGATAATAAAAAAATTGATAAAAACTATTTCGGAATACCCACCGAAAAATATGGATTCTCTTTAAACAAATATGGCACATTTGGCCCTCCAGATTTCGAGGACGTATCTTTTAAGATTGGAAATGCTGAAAACGTAAAATTAACTATTAGATTAAAATAAGTTGGCAAAACCAAAATACAATTCAATATCAATTTAAAAGAATAATAGAAAGGAATTACCAATTGTGTGCTTCATTATTCTCAAACAATTTCCAAGAATACTCTCCTTACTCCATCATCGGATAACCCTTGTCAATCCAATCAACCTTTAGATTATCGGCTAAATTTAACAGTCGTGGCTTTTGAAAATTTAAGTCTTTTAACAAAGCAAATGCAGGGCGAATATTGGGGCAATTCTTAAAAGGACAGCAGCCACAATAAATTACTACTTCTTTGTCTTTCGAAACGGTAGATAATTGCTTCTTTAGATTCTCCAAATTTTCTTGTTCTTGCGTTGGTCCAATTTCAACCGAATTTTTAATTTTTCCGGATGGCCCAATATTAAATACAACCACAGACAATAGCTCTTGGGAGGTCAATAGTTCATTTAGCTTTGCAGGTGGCATAAGTTCCGCCTCTGTCCAAGGCTCTTTTCCGGCTTCCGCAGAAGTATTGGTTGAATTTACATTGCAGGCAGAGGCTCCAATGGATAGTATAATTGCTACGAAATAAATTATTTTGCTCTTCATAAATATATAGGATTACTGTTTAAAGTTCTATTTTCCAAGCTGTACTACCAAATTTAGCAGTAAAAATTTCGCCAAAGGAAATGGAGAATAGAGAAAGGGGAATACGGATTTGAAACAAATTTGTTTTTGATAATCAGGCCAATATAAAAACCTGCATATAATTGTTACAATTATTGACTAAAAAATGAAGTTTCCATATATTTGTAACAATCTTAGCAATATGAAAATCGGACATATATTAAAAGCATATCGGGAGAAAAATAAGTTTTCTCAAGAAGCTGTGGCTTCTTTCCTAGACATTAAAAGAGAATTGCTTAGTTATTATGAAAATGATAGCAGGGAGCCTTCGGTTGAAATTTTAGAAAAGTTGGCGGATGTATATGGGGCTGAGCTGTCTGATTTTTTTGAAACAGATATAAATCATATCAATACCAATGTTGCTTTTGCGTTTAGGGCAACTGAGATGAAAGAAAAAGATTTGAAAGAACTGGCTCAATTTAGAAAAGTGGTAAAAAATTATTTAAAAATTATTGATTTAGAAAAGAAGAATGCCGAATAATTATTTTTTACAAAAGGAAGCATCCGATTTTCGTTTGCGAAATGGCATTGGAGCATGTGAGCCGATACGTATGAAAAGCTGGTTACCCAAACTGGGTGTGATGGCCATGTTTAAGCCTATGTCGGATAATTTTTCCGGAATGGCAATTAAGCATAGTGATTATAAATTTATAATCATAAATTCCAATCATCGCGTGAGTAAACAGCATTTTACAATAGCGCATGAGTTTTATCACCTGTTTGTTCAAAAAGATTTTGTGTACGAAGTTTCCAATGCAGGTAACTTTGATAAAAAAAATAAAGTGGAGTATGAGGCCGATTGGTTTGCAGCATATTTATTAATGCCGGAGGAGTGCTTACTGTCTCTTATTCCTAAGGATGAATTGAGTAAGAATAAAATTGAATTAACTACGATTATCAAAATTGAACAATATTTTGCGTGCAGCAGGAGAGCTTTATTGATACGCTTAGATGCCATGGGATTGATTGATTTTGACAAATATGAAAAATATACAACAGGAGTTGTTCGCAGTGCAGAGTTGTTAGGGTACGATACCACTTTATACAAACCCGGCAACAAAGGCCTGGTAATAGGCGATTACGGAGCCAAAGCAAAAAAATTATTTGATAATGGTATTATTTCAGAATCTCATTTTATCAGCTTAATGAAGGATATAGGAAAGGATATTGAAAATTTAGCAGACGATAATGAGCAGGAAGAATAAGCCGGATATACTGTTAGATGCAGATGTGGTCCGTCACTTTTTAAATGGAAGTTGCCTACATAAACTCTCCGCTATTTTTCCGAACAGGTTGGTAATGTTGGACAAAGTGAAGAATGAACTATGCAGAAGTAAAAGCTTAACCACACCCATTACTAATTTTATATCTCACTTTAAAATCCCGGTAATCTCATTTCCTACTAAAACGGAGGTAATTAGGGAGTACGCTCTTTTGATAAAACAATTTGGAGAGGGGGAAAGCGCTTGTATGGCCGTAGCAAGGTTTCAAAACCATTATATTGCCAGCAGCAATTTGATAGATATTAAAGCATATTGCAAACAATACAACATCATCTACTATACGACAATGGACATATTAGTAATAGCTATGAACAAAAAAATAATGACAGAAAAGGAGTGTGATGAATTTATTAAAGATGTGAAAGCAAAAGGAAGTAAGTTGCCTTGTGATACGATGAAGGAGTATTTGAAGACTAAGAATTTGTGATTTTTTAAAAGTGAAAGAAATGACTCAAGAATTAGAACAGTTAGCAAATGCGTTAAATGGAAAATCTAACCTTCGCAATACTTTCGATAAATGCATTTCAATATTAGCTGATAATGGATGGTATATATCCAAAACCATGTCAATTGGAAATATTTTCAACTCAACGACCATAGTCATAAAAGAAGGCAAGGAGGCAATTGATAAAGCAATGTGCAACTATTATAAAAATAATTTTAGTAGAGTTATTGATGAATTTATATCTGATTTCCCCGAGAGAAAAGAGATAATTAAACAAGCAAAAAAGTGTCATGATAAAAAAATGTTTTTTGCTTCTACAATTTTATTTACTTCACAAGCTGATGGAATTTGTGAAGGATTTTTATTCAAAATAAAAAGAAAAAGAAAGGATGGACTGAAATCCTACCTTGAAAAAAACAATGCGCCTGATTATATTACAAAGCTTTTAATTGAAATTAGGGGAATTGATGCTTTTTTTGAAGACAATCATCTATATAATTCTGATTTTAATAGACATGGAATAATGCATGGATTAGATAATGAATATGGAAATGAAATAAATAGTTATAAAGCACTTTCATTATTGAGTTTCGTATCAAATCTATTCACAAGAAACAATTAGTAACTCTCTTAAAATAAAATTATGGACGAACTCTTAAAAACAGCTAGCTTAATTAGACATGGAAAAGGGCATAATTTATTAAAACCTTTTTTGAATATTCTATTTGTTTCCGTTATAACGTTTGCCATCATTAAGAAGATATATGTAAATCTACCTATACCTAGTAACTTTCCTATAGAGATGATCATTGATTTTTTCCTGAACGGAAAATTCATAATTCCATTAGGATTTTTTTTTCTTGTTTGGGTGTTAACCTCCGCCCCTTCTCAATTCATATTTCAGTGGTTTAACGATAGAATCGGGGAGAAGCAGCAAAGAAAAATTCTTGACTTCTCTTTTGCTGAGGCATTTACGTTGCTAGGAACAAATAAACAACTCAAAGAAAAATTACCAATTCAAACAAAAAGAAAAAATTGGATATTCGATTTATATGAGAAAGTAAGTAAATCTATTCCTTCAAAAGAGGCAGCAAGAATGCTGAAACAAATCCAGCGAGCAAAATTCTATTATACTACTGATTTTATTTTATTGATTAGATCTATTATAACATCAATTATTGTTTTCAATCAAAGTCTATATTTTAATAACTATGTATTAGCCATTCTAATAATGGCACATGTTATAATGGGATTTCTATTAGTATTTGGCTACCAGTTGGCGGCGGTAACACCGATTATAGTTTCAAAACTAAAAAATGAATACGAAGAATTTAAGCGACAAGAAGAAATTGCCAAGGTAACTTAGAAGTATGCTGGCTAAAACAATTCTCCTCTATATTCTTTTAATGGAATTTCGAAATCAAGTAGTTCTATTTTAATACCTTTTATAGTTTGAATAGGCTGGATTATTTGGTTAAAAGACTTTTTGTCCTTTGTAATATATCCTTGAATTTTCCTATTGAATATTTGAGCAATCAGTTTGCAATCATCTTTAATTACATTACGTTCAATATTGGCAACGTACTCTTTTTTATTAATAAGAATTGAATGAAACTCGCCAGCAGTTTTTCCATCAAAAAAATCAAATGGAATTATTTTTACATACTCAAGTGGTAAATTATTTGCATCATCTTTCACTGAGTATTCCGCAATAACGATACTTGATAAATACATTTCTATTTTTTGTTCTAAAAAATACTTGAAATACTCCTTAGTATTTTGGTGCAAAGCATCATTGCTTTTAAGTAGTCGAATGCAAAATGAAGTATCTAGTAAAATACTATCCATTAGCTCCTCCTCTTATTCCTTGCAACCATAAATCTACATTTGCAATCCCATTCCATGCTACGGATGCTTTTTTTATAATCAAATCCAATTTATTTTCATCATAATTTGGGTTGTATGTAACGTAATCAATAAGCTTTAGGTCAAAAGGCTTCTTGTCTGATAAACTCTGTTTCCCTTTTGCCCTTACTCCATAAATTTTAAATAACCGCTTCTCACCTTCCAAAAGTTGCTGTTCTGTAGCACTAATTACCAACTTTCCATATTCTTTAGTTAAAAGATGAAAGTTGGGATTATTCCCTCCTTCTTCATTAATCTTGCCATACAGTACAAATTCAGTTTCTATGTATGATGCAGCTATTTTAAAAAATTGTGTTTCTTTACTGATTTTTAGAATTGGATTAGCCCCTGAAGAGCTATAAAATGAAATCTCTATGTTTTTTTCGGTTGCTTCTCTCTGAAACTTATCAATAATTTCAGCTCGTTTATTATCTAAAAAATCGATGTTTCCTCTAACGCTTACCTCATTTAACAAACCATTGAATAATAGTACACCTGATATTGGTAAGTAAAATAAATTTCTGGCAGATCCTTCTTCTAGTTTGTAAGAAATGTGGGGGCGTTCTGCTTTTTCAGATCTAGTGGGGTACAAAAAAGTTTCAACATTGTTGATTATTTCTTTTATTTCAGCAATATCAATATCTAAAGGTTTTAGTTGCTTGTTACCAACTAATCCTTCAATCTTAACTTCTATGTAGCCTTGTTCTTCCACATTATAAAAATACGATTAAAAAATTAATTTTTCATCCTCTCTCTAACTTTTCAACCTTCAGCTACCCTAATCCCGAAGGGATTATACATTTATAGATTTACGTTTCATTTCATTAGTGCGACCCCGTTGGGGTCGTATGTTTTTTTATTTTTCATTTATTTATACATATAGGAATCCTTCGGATTCTTTTATCTAGCTTGTCTCTTTCGCTTCTTCAAATTTTCGTTTTTGGGGGTTTCGCTTTTTTTGCTTTTTAATGCTGCCTTTGAATTTTGAAGATTTTTTATAGGGCCAGTCTCCCCTCTAGCATGCATAGTGAAAGGCTTGTACTGCTTAGGTAAATATTCAATTGTTTCTTCTTTGTCAGGTAAATTCTCATCACCTACCTTCACCTGCCCATTCATTAAGTGTCTGAACTATGATTATTTTGATTGTTTTGATTCAGGTGATTTATATTTTTTGTTGGTCAATCTTTTGAAATTTAGGCTTGATTCTCCAAAATTGATAAGCAAACCTATTTCCAAATTGTACGCTTCCAAATAATTAATAGCCTGCGCAAGATGAACATCTTCTAGTTTGGTAATTGCTTTTAACTCCACTGAAATAATTCCTTCTACTAAAAAATCAACCCTCCGAGTGCCTATTTGTTCTTCTCTATAAAAAATTGGCATTTCAAATTCTCTGCTAAATTCAATACCAGCCAAACCCATTTCAATTGCCAGTGCCCTTTGATAAATGACTTCCTGAAAACCATTTCCTAACGTTTTATGAATAGTCATAGCACATCCAATAATTCGGGAAGTCTGTTCAGAATATTTGTATTGCTCATTAATCATACCAATCATTTAATCACAAAAATCAAAGTTCAGACACCTTCACCTGCCCATTCATTAACATTGGCAAAAGCCAATCACGGAGAGATGCAAGTTGTTGGTTTTGTAAAGAATTATTAAGTATAATTTCAACTAAAGGTTTTACTTTTTCAGAAAAGTTTATCAATACTTCTTTAGATGGTTTAACTACAAGTATAGAAGAAAAATCACCTTTGTTCATATTGGCAAACGTGTTACCTGTTTTAGCCCTTGCGTACTTAAAATAGTCAGTGAGATAGAAATATAAATAATATTGATTTTCGAATTTTTCGCAAATGATAGAATTTAATTGTTGATTTGTTTGTGAATCCTTAGTTGCAAAGCCAACTAACCCGGGCGTAGCAATACATGTAACGCAAATAGATCCTTTAGGTATAAATTTATTTTTTTGTGTATTAGCTCCTTCTTCTGTTAGTTTAATTTCTGTATCAACTATGTGCATATTCCCTCTAACATCGCCTATGCAAATAAATGGAATATCTCCATTAAAATAACTTTGATTTTCTGTTGAAGGCGTTTTACCTGTTATGATGTTGTTTTCTACATCCTCTAACTTTCTCACCTCCCACCCCTCCGGAATCTCCCTCCTTAATTCCTCACTCCAAACCATTTTACCCCCACTTGTTTTGTAGGGTTTACCTTTTGCATTCGGCTTGCCCTGAGCGAAGTCGAAGGGAAAATCAAACTGCACAAACCAATAATCATAAAGTGTTTTTGCCATTGCTTCTAACTCGGCATTGATGCGGTTGTTGAGTTCGATTTTGGAATCTAAGCAGGAAAGTACCGAGGTTGTCTTTTCTTGAATTTTAGGATCTAAATACGCATTTACTTTAAGTGGATGCAAATGATTCCTATTCATTGTTGGGACACCTGATCCGCTTTTAAATTCGTTTAATCTTAAAGTTTTTATTAAGTAGTAAATATACTTTGGGAAATTACCTTTAAAATCTTTTATAAAAAGTGCAGTGTTGTGAGGAAAGTAATCAACTTTAATATAATGTGGTAGGCCAACAGTTCCACTTCGACCTATTGTAATGCCTGGCGCTTTCACTTTTGCTTCATTATGATATCCTAAAATACCATTCGAAGATATTACAGGAACATTCCCCTCTTTAAATTCAGATTTAGGTAAATCATACCCCCGCTGAAATTCAATTAAATCACCTAAAGTAGTTTGTGAAATCTTACTCATACTTCAATCCCTCCAATTGTTTCTGAATATCTTTTTCCAATTTCTTTGATTCGCTGAAAAGGTTATCCAAATTGGTTTTATAGCTTTCCATCTTCTTTGCAAATTCTTTTGGAGTAATATCTGTGTATTCAATTTTCACATCAAAATATTGCCCTGCGCTAAAGCTGTAATTCTTTTCTTTTATTTGGTCATAAGAAACAACTACCGTAAAATCCTCAACAACTTTGTGCTTATTAAAGGTGTTAATGATCTTTTGTTCTTCATCGGCAGAGAGTAATGTCTTTTGATTTTTACCTTCTTTAACCGTAGTTCCTAATTTAGAGGCATCCATCAATACGATGTCGCCCTTTTTATTGGCAGTATCAATAAACAAAATGCTAACGTTAGTGCCTGTGGTTGCAAAAATATTGCTAGGCATACTTATAACACCACGCAGCATTTTAGCATCCACCATTTTTTCACGTATAGTTTTTTCAATTCCGCTTTGTGCGGTAATAAATCCGGTTGGTACAACAACGGCTGCTCTTCCTTTTGCAGAAAGCGAGTGCATGATGTGCTGTATGAACATGGGGTAAATAGCCATGCCTTCGGGTTTTGTTTTTGGTACATTGGGCGCACCTGCAAAAAAGCGTTCGTGGTTTTCTTTGCTTTTTAAATCTTCCACATAATCACTAAAATCAAGCTTAAACGGAGGGTTAGAAACAATGAAATCAAATTTCTTTAAGGTCTTTTTATCCTTCTCTTTGTGGTAGGGGTCTAACAAGGTGTTTCCCTTTACAATGTTAGGTATAGAGTGTACCAAATTGTTTAATATCAAATTCAACCGCAACAGGTTTGATGACTTTTGAGAAATATCCTGCGAGTAAATGGTACACTTATCCTCGCCAATGGCATGAGCCAAATTCATTAACAATGTGCCTGAACCTGCCGAAGGATCGTAACAGGTTACATCTTTAACTTTTTCAGTAACTAAGCACGATGCCATAATTTTAGCTACGGCATGAGGTGTAAAATATTCTGCGTACTTGCCACCACTATTGGTATTGTAATCTTTAATGAGGTATTCAAAAATAGTAGCGAAGAAATCAAACTTCTCGGTAAAAATATGTTCAAAGCTAAAGTTCACCAGTTTGTTAACGATTGCCTTACAAAATTCATCCCGCTTATCCGTTACATATTTGCTGATGTTTTCAAACAACATTATTTTTTCGCCACCATCGGTAAGTACAGAAAAAATATCGTTGTTCTCCTTTGCGATAGCCAATAGTGTGTTATCAAACAATTCGGAAAATTTATCGCTGTTTTGTTTATCGTAAAGTGTAGCGATGAAATGTTCTGGTCTTAATCGTGCAGTATTTTCATTCAACTGCATCAGCAGCATTTCGTAATCATTCTTTTTAAATTTCTTTAATTCACTCTCCCAACTCTCCGCTTTGGCAAGCTTTGGTTCCAACTGCTTTATTTCATAGGCAAATTTGTCGTTCAAAAATTTATACAAAAAAACCTGCGTAATAATTTTAAACTCATTGCCATCATTGCCTAAACCGTAATTAGCGCAAACGCTCTTTAGGTCGTCAATAAGGGTTTTTGTTTTTCTTTCAAATTCTAATGTCTTGCTCATACTCTTATTTTTTGATCCTGAAGGGATTGCATATTTATAAATTGTCTGTTTGTAAGTTGTTCGACCCCGCAGGGGTCGTATCACTTGTTTGTTTCTATTTGTTATACATATTCAAACCCTTCGGGTTTGCTCCTGCATTTCTATTTCCTATCTCTCTTTCCATATTTTTGATCCCGAAGGGATCTCATATTTGTAAATTTTTCGTTTGTAAGGTGTTCGACCCCGCAGGGGTCGTATCATTTGTTTGTTTCTGTTTGTTATACATATCCAAACCCTACGGGTTTGCTCTTGCATTTCTATTTCCCGCCCCTCTTCCCAAATTTTTTATCCTGAAGGGATCGCATATTTGTAAATTTTTCGTTTGTAAGGTGTTCGACCCCGCAGGGGTCGTATCATTTGTTTGTTTCTGTTTGTTATACATATTCAAACCCTACGGGTTTGCTCTTGCATTTCTATTTCCTGCCCCTCTTCACAAATTTTTGATTCCAAAGGAATCGCATATGTATAAATTGTCTATTTGTAAGTTGTTCGACCCCTTCGGGGTCGTATCATTTGTTTTATTGTGTTTATTAGAAATATATGAACCCTTCCGGTTCAAGTCCATTATTCTATCCATTCAAACAAATATTCATCTTTAAAATCTATTTTATATTTTTCTAAAAACTCAACGTACTCCTCTCTAAATGTTTTTTTTCTGTGATGCTCTTTCTGATTGCTAATATATGCTATTACATTGTCTAACGCAGAATGGCTGTACGAAAATGCCCCAAAACCTTCTTGCCATTGAAAATTAAACTTTGTGAATTTCTTACTCTTGATGAATTCGTTAGAGGACTTTTTTATTTCCCTCACCAAATCCGATAGGGAACAGCTTGGTTTCATACCAATTAATATATGAATATGATCTGGCATTCCGTTTATAGCTATTAACTTTTGCCCTTTATTGGTAATAATGCCTGTAATATATTTGTGTAATTCCGTTTCCCAACTCGGTAAAATCAGACTATCCCTACCTTTAACTGCAAAGATTACTTGAATATATATTTGCGAAAAAGTATTTGACATTATTTCTTTTTTTTCGATGGTAATTTTTTAATGTCTTTTACATTCGACAAATTTTTTTCCAATAGATTTTTAGCGTTTAAAGCCGTTACAACCTTTTTACCGGTTTTGGATTCTAATTCTTTTAAAGCCACCTTAGCTACATTCCCTCCATGTTGGGCCACTTTTTTGCTGGCTTCAAAAGAAGCGGGCTTGGTAGCTTCAGATATATCTTTAGTGGAAGCTTCTGCAAGCATACTCAAAATTAATTCGGTATTAGTCATATTATCCCTCAGGTTCTCTTTTTTCAACCCTTTAAGTATTTTATATTCTTTGGTAGTTTTATCGCTCCACGCTTTGGTGATAATGTCGGTAAGTGTAGCAAACTGAACACCATCTTTTAAACCGCGTTTTTTCCATTCATCGGTAAGTTCCTTCCGAATTTCAATACTTTTAAGTCGTTGATTTATCCATTTTTCCGAATAACCCAATTTTAGGTATTGCTCTAAGGCTCTGTCAATACTCAACTCCGGGTCTTGCATTTCATCCAAACGTTCGGCAGCTACTTGTGCTAACCACAGTTTAAATGGTTCTGCTTTAGGAGATGGAATAGTCTGTATAACCCGAAACAATTGTTCGGTGTCGGCCACATCGGTTGTGTATTTTTTGCCGTCAGACGCCTCCATTTTCAGTTGTCCGATTTTTTCGGACAACTCACTTCCTTCTTTTTTAAGCTTAGATTTTAAGTCACTCCAATATTTTCTGGGGCGGTCAGTGCCAGTAAGTACTTCAATTACATCTACAATAGATAAATACCATTTTTCATTTTCTTCGTCCCAAATGGTTCGTACTTGTTTTTGTTCAAATAATTTAATTTCACTTTTCTTACTCATACACTATTTTTTAAGATGCACGTCCGTAATACTCGTTCATGTACTCTTTTACAATTAATAGGTTAATTCGTTGTGATGATTCAGGATTAAGAGGTAACTGGTGCTTTTTCATCAGTTGGTCAATCACTATCCTTGCCATCATTTTTTCAATGTAGCTATCGTTTTCAAGCATATGCGAATTTTGCAAAATCTGTGTATCCACTTCTTTCTTTAAACTTTGCAGAGCCTCAAACAATTTGCTTTCGCTATCCGTTAGTGGGTCTTTCTCCATTAGGCGTTTGTGCAAACGGGCATACTTGGAATCATTATCGTATTTCGCTTTCAGTAATTGATTTTTACGTTCCAGTTCTTTGGCTTCGTTATAAATCTTTTCCAAATCCTGAATATTCTGTTCCATTTCCTCCTTTGTAACCTCGCTTAAATTCTTTTTCTTAAAGAGGCGTTCCAGTTCTTCTCTTAATGAAATAAACACCGGATCGTGTTGGTCGAAATTACCACCCAACATTTCACGGGTACGTTGTAAAATGTTTTTGAGTTGGTCAGCCAAAATCATTTCTTCCTCCTTAATTTTGGTAAAAGCGAAGATCACATCCTCTAATGCTACATTTAACAGATTGCTTGTATCAACATTTTTTTCTAATGCTTCACGAGTATTGATTAATGCTAACCTATCGTTTGCTGCTCTGGATAGTAGTGTAAGTTTATGAAAATCTAATTTTTCTAATAACTCATAATTACCTGATAAGCGAATGAGGTTGTATAATTCCTTAGCGGTGTTAAGGGCTTTAGCCAGTTGAAGCATGGTAGAGCGGTCGTTTATTTCAGAAATTTGTTGTGAGAACACTTCTGCATTTACAGTATCGTACTGAAATAAAACCTCTTTTATATGCTGAATATCCTTTTCAATTTCTTCTTTTGATTTGAATAAATTGGAGTAATGTTCCATTTCATCACCCAACTCATTTTGCAGTTCGTTAAAATAATCTCGGTTGGTTTTATCAAACTCACGCTGTATGTCTGCAAAATCAACAACATAACCATACTTAAAATCTTTATAGGTACGATTAACACGTGTAAGCGTTTGCAAAAGATTGTGTGCCTTAATAACACGGCTCAAATACAATTTCTTTAAACGAGGCGCATCAAAGCCAGTAAGCAGCATATTATACACGAACAGCAAATCAATTTTACCGTCTTTAAATTCTTCAATTAATACTTCACGTTCCGATTTTGTTCCGGCATCGTGCAAAATAAGAGCCGAAGAAGTTACCTTACTTTCTTCTTTTTGTTTTTGGTTGTATGAAACAGCAGGCTCGGCAGCCATTCTGTATTCAGATTCTTTGATAGAATATTTGTGTTCAAATATTTCTTTCATTTGTTCCGCCTGCTCCGATGAATCACAAACAACCATACCACCAATAGTATTGTCGTTGCTTGCAATACGTGCCTTTTCAAAATCTTGTACAATGTAATCCAGCATTGGCTCTACAAACTTGGGATGGGAGTAAACCAACTTTCTGTCGGAATCGCCTTTTAAAATTTCAATGTCTTTTAGGGCTTCTTTTAATTTTAAGTGGTAACTGGTTTCAATTTCTTCACGTATCAAGCGTAACGTATAACCATCAGCAATGGAAGAATTGTAATAGTATTTGTGAATGTAACCTCCGAACAAAGATTTAGAATTATAATCATCACCCAATAATGGCGTTCCTGTTAATCCTATTTTGATTGCGTTAGGATCGGATTCGTTCAGGTTGGCCAAGAAACTTCCTTTCGGATTATAGCTTCGGTGAACTTCATCTAAGAAATAAACGCGCTGAATGTTTAATTGATAATCCTTACTGCGTAAAACATCCGGATCATCTTTAAATTTTTGAATGTTTACAACAGTAATTTCCAATTTGCCGGAATTGTTGTGTATGGCACTTGTGGACTTAATATCCTTTGCAAATTCTTCTC
Source organism: Bacteroidota bacterium (assembly GCA_017303975.1). NCBI lineage: Bacteria > Pseudomonadati > Bacteroidota > Bacteroidota bacterium. Next base: position 28,080 of record JAFLBG010000027.1, on the reverse strand, counting down.
GTGAATTTACATTGTGTACCACAAGTCCACGACTTTTAAATTCTCGTCCGGCTTGTATTAGTAAATCTAAACGGTCAACAATAAAATAAAATTTCGGAACAATATTTTTTGCACGGAAGTAATGCGTTAAATATTTTACGTTATAAAATGTGAGTGCAGTTTTTCCACTTCCTTGTGTGTGCCAAATGATACCCTTTTTAACGCCTTCGTTCAATTTCTTCTCAATAGCTTTTGTTGCGAAGTATTGTGGATAGCGCATGATGTGTTTTTGTAAACTGGCGTTTTCCTTTACATAGGTAATAGAATATTGCAGAAAAAATGATAATCGTTCAGGCCGAAAGAGCGAAGTACAAATCTTATTAGTAGGAGAATCGGGGTTTTTGTTTGTAATAAATTCTGGAGCATTTTTAATACCCACTAAATTGTTGTCCTTTAAGATGAATGTTTCCAAATCATCAGGAACATCAGCTAATAATTCTTGTAAATCAAACTTGTCTTCTTCTCTAAAATAATTGAATACAGGCTTAGAGTATGATGTTGTAGCGTAGAATGCACCTTGCAATGGAACAATATCGCCAACAGCATAGTTCATGTTATTTGAAAATACCATTAACTGCGTAGCGTTAATAAACTTACGTAGCTTTTTATTTTCAAAGCGCTTAAATGTGCGTTTGTATTCAGCCTGTATGCCTTCGAGGTTATTCGGTTTTTTAACTTCTATAAAAACCAACGGCATTCCGTTAATCAACAATGTAATATCAGGTCGAAATTCTTCCTCACCATTTACGCATGGTAATTCAGTAACAACGTGCAGGGAATTGTTTTTGAAATTATCAAAGTCAATTAGTTTATAACCGGACGGAGAAGTAATTAATTCATAAAATGCTTTCCCTAAATCCTCATAATCCAACACCAAATTGATGTTATCTAATATGCCTTTTACATCGCCATCAGTTATTTCAGGATTTAATCTTTTAATATTTGATTTGAATATATCGGTAAAAATATTGGTGTTCTTATCCCAATTAGTCCTTGATAAAGGCAAGTAAGTGTAGCCCAATCTGCATAAATGCAAAATGGTAGGAAGTTTAACTCGTGAGTTTTCGTTGAATTGCATGGGTTTACTGGTAATGAATTACGTTTTCAAAAAAATCCGGCAAAAAACAGTATAAAAATACTTGAAACAGCCAACTACACTTAGAATTAATTCTACTGCGAATCTAAGTAACTTTATTCTCTAACTCAATTTATAACATTGCACTATACAAAACAACTAACAATCTATAACTATTTCCCAAACTTCTGCTTCAATGCCGCCAATGCGGAATTAAAATCATTTGGATCGTACACGGGCTCTTGCTTCTTATTTACATTCTTTTTTGAAGTTGGATTTCCTTCTCCTTTCATTGAAAGCGCAATACGTTTACGTTGCACATCACACTCGGTAACATGCACCCATACTTTTTGTCCTACCTTAACAACTGTGTTAGGGTCTGTAACAAACGTATCGCTCAATTGAGAAACATGTACCAGACCATCTTGATGTACACCAATATCTACAAAAGCGCCAAAGTTAGTTACGTTGGTAACAATACCCGGAAGGCGCATTCCTTCTCTCAAATCAGATATTTTATGCACACTATCATCAAAGCTAAATACTTCAAAAGATTTACGTGGATCTCTACCGGGCTTCTCCAGCTCATTCATAATATCTTGCAATGTTGGTAATCCAATTTTTTCGGTCACATAAGAAGATAAATTAATTTTTTTTCGCAACTCCTTATTAGTAATTAAATCATCGATGGTACAATTCAAATCCTTGGCCATTTTTTCTACGATAGGATAACTCTCCGGATGCACAGCGCTTTTATCCAACGGATGCGTTCCATCAAGTATTCTCAAAAATCCAGAACATTGCTCAAATATTTTCTCTCCCATCCTATCTACTTTCAACAAATCTTTTCGCGATTTAAATGATCCGTTTTTATTTCTGTACTCTACAATGTTTTTGGCTAGCGTACTATTAACTCCGGAAACGTAAGACAGAAGCTGCTTTGAGGCCGTATTTAATTCAACACCTACTCCATTCACACAACTTATCACCACATCATCTAACTTTCGTTTCAACGCCATTTGATCTACATCGTGCTGGTACTGCCCTACGCCAATAGATTTAGGATCTAACTTAACTAGCTCTGCCAACGGATCAGCCAACCTACGCCCAATAGAAACGGCACCTCTTACTGTTAAATCGTAATCGGGAAATTCTTCTCTCGCTACTTCTGATGCAGAGTAAATAGAAGCTCCCGACTCACTTACCATAATCACAGGTATTGACTTTGGCAATACATCTATATTTCTTATAAACTGTTCTGTTTCGCGCGATGCCGTTCCATTGCCAATAGCAATGGCTTCTATATTGTGTTTTGCACAAAACGCAAGAATAACATGCTCCGACTCTGTAACCATACGTTGTGGCTCATGAGGATAAATTACAGTTTCTTCAAGTAATTTACCTTGTGGATTTAATGCTACTACCTTGCAACCTGTTCTAAATCCAGGATCTACACCCAGTATCGCTTTTTGTCCAAGAGGCGAAGCCAACAACAATTCTCTTAAATTTTCTGCAAAAACCTCAATTGCTTTCTCATCTGCCTTGTCTTTTGTAATAGCTCGCATCTCGCTTTCCATGCTAGGTTGAAGCAATCGGTCGTAGCCATCTTCAATAGCGGTAATAATATGCTGAGCACACTCTCCTTTCGACTTAACAAATTGTGTTTTTATTAAATCCAATGCAGTATCTGTATCTACTAAAATATCCAACCCCAATATACATTCGTTTTGTCCTCTGCGCATAGCAAGCATTCTGTGGCTTGGACATTCCGCCAAAGGCTCTTGCCAATCGAAATAATCTTTAAATTTTTCTCCCTCTTCCTCTTTGCCATATATAACCTGACTTTTAATAACACCGGATTTCATATACAGTTTTCGCATACCTTCTCTCACCTTGGCATCTTCACTTATTATTTCAGCAATAATATCGCGTGCTCCTGCCAACGCAGCATCTACCGAATCAACCTCCTTCTCAGCATCTAAATACTTTGTAGCTTCTGCTTCTAAAGAGATATCCGATTGTTCTAAAATAAATAAAGCCAATGGCTCCAAACCTTTCTCTCTTGCGATGGTTGCTTTTGTTCTTCGTTTTGGCTTGAATGGCAAATACAAATCTTCTAATGTTGCCATTGTCTCTGCCTCTAGAACAGCGTTCTTTATGAATTCCGTCAATCTTCCTTGACTTTCAATAGAAGCCAACACGGCCTCCTTGCGTTTTTCCAACTCACGCACTCTCTCAATTTCATTTTTTATTGCAAGCACCTGCACTTCATCTAAGCTACCGGTAACTTCTTTTCTATATCTTGAAATGAAAGGCACGGTGCCCCCTTCGTCCAACAATTCAACCGTTGCACTTACTTGCTTCGCACTTATGGAAAGTGTTTTTGCTATTTTTAAACAAATTGCTATATCATCCATTACATTAATTTTATGGTAACAAATATAAAATTAATACCCTCTAAAAGCCTTATTTGAAGCCTGTTTATGTTAAAAAGTAATTAACAATGCAGATGCCATTTATTGAAAACTTTTTATGGGCTATTCTAGCGATTTCACAAATTTTTCTACTTCATACGCAAATAATTCCGGGTACTCTATCATTGGTGCGTGACCACACTTAGGAAGTACAACCAATTTACTGTTTGGAATACGTGCATTAAATTTTTGTGCCGTATCCAAAGGGGTAATTGTGTCATTCTCGCCCCAAATAAGCAAAACAGGGCATTTAATTTGAGGTAACAGTTTTGATAAATTATCTTTCTTCGCACTTTTTGCATACCGAATTAAATTAATAAAACTATGTCTGTTAGAAACAATAGACTCAACATGCTGTATGTCTTCTTCTTTCAAGTGCTTCTCTTCATACACTACCTCGCGCATCAAATCATATATCTGTTGTCTAGTAGGCCTTAGCGATAATTCGCCAACACCTTTCTCGTACAAACCGGAAGTACCTGTTAATATTAATGCTTTTACCTTACTTGGATTAGACAAATACATTCGTAATGCAATATGTCCACCTAAAGAATTACCACAAATAATTGATTTTTGATAATGATGTTGCTCTACGAATTTGTGCGCATAATTAGATAGTGAATGTATCGATTTGTCTTCTCCAAAACCATTAGCAATAGGTAAATTGAGCGAATATGTGCACGACCATTTTTTTAGTTGATTGGTAACATTATCCCAATTCGCAGCATTGCCAATAAGTCCGTGCAACATAAGCATCTCCGGCCCAATGCTACCAGCCTGTTTAAAATCGAAAGGTATAGAAGTTTGTTTTTTTGAAAACCAATCTATTGCATTGGTTCTAATTAATTGACCTGCTTCAACAAGGCCTAAAAGAGTTCTGTTTAATACAATGTTTGTGCTCATGATGTTTAAGTTTTACGTAATTAATATTTTAAAAAATAAAGTATGTGAAAAAAGATTGGAGCGGTAAGCGCTAGAGAATCAATTCTATCTAAGATTCCTCCATGACCGGGAATAACGCTTCCCATATCTTTAACACCAATATCCCTCTTAATGGCAGATACCATAATATCTCCGGCAAATCCCACACATGCAACTACAAAGCTTACTACAATTGACTCTACTCCATTTAGTGGTGTTAAGAATCGCAGAAAATATCCAACAACGGTAGTTGTTATTACGCCTCCAATTAAACCTTCCCAAGTTTTGTTGGGACTTACTAAAGGAATTACTTTGCGTTTACCTAAAAATTTACCCCAAGTAAATTGAAACACATCATTCATTTCGGTTATAAATACAACAAATAATAAAAGTCCTCTCCCTCCAGGCTTAAAGCCTTGTAGTTCCGAAAGAGATAACAAATAAGCTAAATGACTTATTCCATACACGCAAAGCATCAATTGCATTGGAATTACAGCCATTGAAATTGAGATGTGTTTGATAACGCCTTTTTTAACAATTAAAAATGTTAGAAAAAATGTCATGAATACAGGAATGAAAATTAAAAATGCTTCGTACCATCCCATGTATGCAAAAAAATACTGAACCGGGATGGCTGCATATCCCCAGCTAATTATATTCTTGTCGCAAACCCTTGTAGTTCGGCTTATAGAGGTTAACTCTTTAAAAGCAAAAATGGATAGGAATGTGAATGCAATGAAGGACACAATTGTATTTACGAGTGTAGCCGTTATAAATATACCAGCCATAATCCACCACGACCGAGTGCGTGCTTTTAATTCTTTTAAATTGGCTTCAGGCTTTATTTTACCCCAGATAAAAAACAATACTGTTGCAAATACAAGTATTCCGAGTATCACAGCTATTACTAAGCTTAACTCTTTGTTTTGTTCTATTTTTTCAATGCTTAACATGGTACTTTAATTTTAATTTATTTAGTTGTTTTGATTAGTCTTTTAATTGTACTTACTACTGCCAATAAAGAAGCAAACAGTAAAACTGTTGTTGTATATGCTATTGCTTGCGGATAGAAATAACAAATCAAGCAGAACAATCCTATAACAAAAGCTCTGTCGCTTTTTCCCATTGGACCAGTATATGATCTAACTCCATAAACAACCTTTGCTAGTATTCCGGCAAACTCATTTATAATGGCAATCGCCACAAATACAAATACCGGCAAAGGATTACCCGCGGAGAGCTTTACTAAAGGGATGTACAATAGTGCGTCTGACACAACATCGCCCAGTTCATTTAATATTTCTCCTTTTAAGGATTGTTGATTGTATGTTTTTGCCATCATGCCATCAAGTGCGTTCAAAGCCATTCTTAATAATAGAGCAATTGGGACAAGCAAAAACATATAGCCTTGAGGATGAAACCAAAAAGCAACTCCGGTAATACCAGACAAAACAATTGCACTAATTGTAATTTGATTGGCTGTTACATCCAACTTGTTTAACGTTTTAAGTATTGGCAACAGCACCATTTGAAACTTAGCTTTCATGTTATAAACAGAGATCATAATTTTATTTTTTTTCAAATTTAGATCTCAATGGAGGGAAAGTGTAACGGACTTTGATGACGGAAAACGAGCTCTTATGCGATTAGCAATAAAAAAAAGTCAATTTGGCTTATACGAACACGATTTGTGGCAAAAATTGCAACAGGCAATTTGCAATTAGTAAATAGTGCAACTTATATTATAAAAAGTTGCGATAATCCGTAAACAAAATCTATGTTATTTATACGGAAGAAAATAGTCCCAATTATATGGAATCCTCTGAACATCAGAAGAATACGAACCATTCTTAATAAACTGAAATAGTTGATCTCCAATTACATCCAATTTAAAATACATTTCATCGTGGTTCAATCGAATATACATGTAATCGGAATAAGGCTGCTTAAAACTTGATACATCCCAATTCAATTCGCCTAGCGACATAGTCGTTCTCTTGTGTTTCCGAATAAGGTCTGTGGCTTTACTCTCCACCAAAATTCCAATCTTGGCTTTAGAATTTTGCAAGGGAGGGTATGGTGTATTACGAAAATTCCACATTATTTTTCCACCAACAATTCTTGCCAAAAAAGGTGAATCGTGAGTCAATACATAAGGAGCTCTTTCTTGCAAAGGACTTCTATCGTATTGTATAGTTTCAATATTGGATTGAGGTGTTTGATTTAAATACGTATTTAACACCCAAGAACCAACAATATAACTAAATACATGTACCTTCTTATACTGAGCTAAGTTGTTTTCTTTATAATAAGAGTCTAGTCTTTTAACGCATGCCGATATTGATTTTCTTTTGATATATTTTGGAATATGTACATCGTAACCTTTATTAGAAAAATAGGCTAGTTGTTTTTTATTACCATGAACAATAGAGCCAAATCCAGGAAGTATAAGAATAGCCTCCCTTTCAGACAAGGGCACAGAAGCATTTGAAATGTAGCGGTATGATTTTTTTTGAAAACAAGAGGTTAAAACAAAAGTGTATGCAAACAAAATAAAAAAAGAGCGTATCCTATTTCTACTATTCAGATTATATCTTTTTATATCGAGTAAATATTTTCTCATTCAATCTTATTTAATTCCAACAACCAATGGCCTTGCAATACTCTGTTTACCATCCACCACTTTAAGAAAATAAACTCCGGAAGAAACTGTGTTTAAGTCGAAAGAAAATACATGAGCACCAATTGAAAAGAATTGCTTTTCTCTTTCAAAAATTATTCTACCTGAAACATCGACAACAGAAAAAGACAACTCTTTGGGCTCAATCAAATCAAATGAAACAGAAACATTATCCTCTGAGGGATTGGGAAATAGTTTAATATCAGTAATTACCTCCTGTAAATTCTGAACTCCCGTGGAATTGCCAATACTAATGTCATCTAAATAAAAATTATTTCCCCCTTTGGAACTAAATACAAATTTAATTCTAAATGTAGAAGTGTAATAAGCCAATGGAATTGTAATATTGGCTTGCATCCACTGGCTTGAATTTGTAGGCATAAAACTACCCGACTGAATAGGAGCTGTTTCAAGTGCTGCTCCTACCAAACTTAGTCGCTGAATCCAACCGGCACAATTATTCCCAATATAAACCTGCAACTGATCCTTATTGGAAGTATCCTTCCTTGCAAAAGCATATTTAAAATTAAAACTCAAGGAGCTTGCCCCGGAAAGATTTATTATTCTACTATACAGCTCATCTCTAGTTTCCATAGGATTATTCGCATTGGAGAGCATAACAGAAACAGAACCACTATAAGAAGCAGTATTGGTGATTTGCCAAGCATTAACAGTATCCATGCTATTTGCAAACCATTGGGGCCCATATAGCGAATTAACCGTTTCAAAACTTTCTGAAAACGGATACGATACAGATGTGGTAGGTAACACAGAAACACAATTCAATTTAGTAACTATTGCAGAATCAGTTGTGGTATATACTTTAAGTGATACCGAATACACACCAGCGTTAGTATAGGTAATAACAGGTGATGCTGCGGTTGAGGAAGAAGGAGCACCTCCGGGAAAAGACCAAATCATACTTACAATACTGTCATGATACGAAGTATTCGTAAACGTAACTTGATTGAGGCTATTAGCGCACACCACATTCTTACTGCCAGTAAAATCTGCTTTACACAATACATTTGACGGGTTTGAAACACCTGTTGCAATTAAGTTTGCGGGTTGCCACAAATTATTTCTACTAGCCATAGTATCATTCAAACACGCATGCATTCTAGCTTTCTGACCATACGTAAACATTTTATTGCAATACGAATAATCCATTACATTCTGAACCATATCAACGGTATTGCCACAAGAGCTTCCGTTTAAATTACATGTTACCCAGCCAATGGTTGGTGGTGTATCGGCAACTAAATCATCAATGCTGCAACTTTTATTCAGGTCGGCACACGGCAAATAATAAAAACCGGGTACATTATTACCGCCCCAAATATGATGCAAATTAAGATAGTGCCCACATTCATGCGCAAGCACTACAGATGAAGTTGGATTTGATGTTCCAATACTACCAACATAATTGTGAGACATTACAATACCATCCCAAGCTGGTATAGTATCAGCATCGGCAGGCCAAACAGCGTGCCCTGCAAGACCTGCTGCGTTTTGCACCACATAAATATTCAAATACTTCTCAGGAGGCCAATGAATTAATGACTTTACAGAATGGTCGCCAATAGCGGTAAGTGAAGAAGCTATTCTATTGATTCCACTTGTACAGTTGCCATTGGGGTCCAGAGTAGCCAAACGAAATTCAATTTCACAATCGGCATGCAGCGGCTTAAAAGCTGCAACAATCGTGGATGTATCAGCAGATTGTTTTCTAAATCGTTTATTTAAAACAGATATCGCATCTTTAATTTGCGCATCCGAAATATTTTCTGCACCGTAATTGTGTATAACATGAAACACAACAGGAATAATATATGTAGAAGATGTAAGTTGCTTCTTGTAAAACTGATCAACGTATTGTTTTGTATGTTCTTCTAATTGCAAATCGCGCTTTGCAACTGCTTTGGCAATAGTAGGATTCTTTTTAAGTGTGCTTATACGCATTTCATCTGCACCGCAGTGTAATAAGTCTTGCGCACATATCGTATTTGCAAATAATACAAAAAATACAAGAAAACATATTTTTTTTGAAAGTGTATACATACACGCAAAGATAGACAATGATTGATAAATTGCAGCAAAGCTTTTGCTTAATAGCTATCCTATTGCTAGTACAACATATTTCTTTCCATTAAAAGAAATTTCATCCATTACCTTTTTGTCCAAAAACAGCATTCCCAAAGGAGAATCGGGCGAGATAAAAAAGTACGGTTGCTCTTTATAAGTCACAACTCCCATACTTATAGAAATAAAAAAAATGCCATTGGTTGTGGTAACTAGCGAGCCTGCAATTATTCTATCAGAAATATTATCTATTTGTATTTTCGCAAGTTGCGCTTCTAGCCTTTTTGCTTCTTGCAACTGCTTACTATTTTTTTCTATTTCTAGTTGTGCCATCGCACGCCCTGTTTCGTGCTTATCTCCTGCGCTACTTTTATTTTCTTCGTTAGCCGATGTTTGCACCGATTCTATTTCTTTAGTTATACGAACTATACGTTCCTGAACATAGCTTAAACAAATAGAATACAGAGATTCCTTTAATGTCATTAATGAAATTAGTTAGGCAGTAAATATAATGAGAACAGATTTGAAAATTTGGCGAGTACAAAAATAAATTGCTACTTTTCACTACGACTAAAAACAAGACACGTGTTTCTACTAAAAGAGTTAACCGCCCTAGAAAAAAATATTATAAACTACAGCATAACAAATCGCACCATATCTAAAACAGGTGTAGATTGGCATATAGACCATTGCTTAAAAGTAATCAATGGCATTTATTATCGATTAGAGAAGTCGAATCCTGCGGAATACAAATGGAAGTTTAACCTAAACAGGTATATTGTATTTATAATTAATCGAATCCCCAGAGGAAAAGGAAAGGCTCCAAAATCAGTAGTTGCAGAGGGAATAATTACAATAGAAGAATTAGAAAAACAATTGAACGTGGCAAAAGAAAAATTAAAAACCATTGACACTCTTCCAGCAAAAAGTAATTTTATACATCCCTACTTCGGGCAACTCAATTTGCCCATGACCAAATGGTTTTTAAAGATACACACGCAACATCATTTAAAAATTATTGAGGATATAATTCAAAAAAAATAAATCACTCCAATAGACAAATACTATTCACAAATCCACTAAAAACACAAAGCCCTCTAAAACTATATTTAGAGGGCTTTGTTGTTGTCCGATCAGGTTTCGAACCTGAACTCTTCTGAACCAAAATCAGACGTGTTGCCAGTTACACCATCGGACAGTTTTACTAATGAAGAACGCAAAAATAATAATTAATTAAGTAATGCGCAAAATTTGTTTTTCTCTTTTCTAAACCTATGATTCTAGCTCTTACAATTTAGGTTTTACTTCCACTTGGTCGTATCCTTCAATAATATCACCCACTTTTACATCATCAAATTTATCAATATTCAATCCGCACTCAAAGCCTGCTACCACATCCTTTACATCGTCTTTAAATCGTTTCAACGAGCCTAAAGAACCGGAATGCAATACAATACCATCACGTATCACACGCACCTTAGTGTTTCGAGTAACTTTACCATCCAACACCATACAACCTGCAATAGTTCCCACTTTGGTAATATTAAACACCTCGCGAACTTCTATATTACAAACAATTTTTTCTTCAAACTCTGGCGCCAACATTCCTTCCATAGCATCCTTAATTTGATTGATAGCATCGTAAATGATAGAATACAAGCGTATATCAATTTGTTCTGCCTCGGCTAACTTACGAGCACTTGAAGAAGGACGAACCTGGAATCCAATAATAATTGCATTTGATGCTGATGCCAACAACACATCCGATTCGGATATTTGTCCCACCGATTTATGAATTACATTTATTTGAATTTTTGGTGTAGATAATTTCAATAACGATCCAGAAAGAGCCTCTACAGAGCCATCCACGTCACCTTTTACGATTACGTTTAACTCTTTGAAGTCTCCAATTGCCAATCGTCTTCCAATCTCATCAAGTGTAATATGTTTTTGTGTTTTGATACCTTGCTCACGCATCAACTGCAAACGTTTATTAGCAATATCGCGTGCTTCGCGTTCATCCGACATCACGTTAAAATTATCTCCTGCTTGCGGTGCACCACTCAACCCAAGTATCAATACCGGTGTTGCAGGCCCGGCTTCTTTAATTGCCTGCTGACGCTCGTTATACATAGCTTTTACTCTACCGGAATGTGGACCTGCTAAAACGACATCCCCAATGCGTAATGTTCCGTTTTGAACCAAAATAGTGGATACATATCCACGACCTTTATCCAAAGATGATTCTATTACGGTACCCGATGCATTTCTATTTGGATTTGCTTTTAAATCCAACATTTCGGCTTCTAATAACACTTTATCCAATAATGCCTCAATATTTAAGCCTTTTTTAGCTGATATTTCCTGGCACTGGTATTTCCCGCCCCAATCTTCTACCAAGATATTCATGATAGATAATGCTTCTTTTATTTTTTCAGGATTTGCTCCAGGTTTATCAATTTTATTAATGGCAAACACCATCGGAACACCAGCTGCTTGCGCATGGTTGATAGCCTCTTTTGTTTGTGGCATCACACTGTCATCGGCAGCTACTACAATAATAGCCACATCGGTAACTTTAGCACCACGTGCACGCATAGCGGTAAACGCCTCGTGACCAGGAGTATCTAAAAATGTGATTTTTCTTCCATCTTCTAATTGCACGCTGTATGCACCAATGTGCTGAGTAATTCCCCCTGCCTCTCCTGCTATCACATTCGCCTTACGAACAAAATCCAGCAACGATGTTTTACCGTGATCTACGTGCCCCATTACGGTTACGATTGGTGAACGTGGCATTAAATCTTCCGGCTTATCGGCTTCAATCGCAATGGACTCTTGGGCTTCAACAGTTACAAATTCTACTTTGTAGCCAAACTCTTCAGCCAACATAGATATTGTTTCTGCATCTAAACGCTGATTAATAGAGATAAACAACCCAATACTCATACAGGTTTTAATAATTTCATTTACCTGTATATTCATCATAGTAGCTAACTGACTTGCAGAAATAAATTCGGCTACTTGTAATGTTTTCTTATCAACTTCTTGCTGTGCGGCTTCTTGTTGTAATTTTTCTTTTATCTCCTCACGCTTCTCTTTACGATACTTTGCAGCCTTTGATTTTCCAGACCCACTTAGTCTTGCAAGTGTTTCCTTAATTTGTTGCTGTATTTGATCTTCAGTTGGAGCAACCCTTTCCTCTCTCGGTTTTCCGGCAAATTTATTTTTATTATCAAACCTTGGTGTAAATGGCTTTCCGCCACCGCCACCTTGAGTAGGCTGAAAACCTTGACCTCCACCTTCTTTTTGAATTCTTCTTCTTTTTTTCTTCTTATCTAAATCAATCCCATCTGCAGACGAAGAGGCAACAGGTTTCTTTTTATCTTCTTTTTCTTTTACAACTGGTAAAACAATTTTCCCCACAATAGTTGGACCTCCAAGTTTGGTAAACTTGGTTTCCATAAAATCCTCTTTCTTTTCTTCTTTTACCGGTGGCGGAGGAACAACCTCAACTTCTTTTTTCTCTTCAACAACCGGAGGTACTTCTTTAACAATATCTACGGGTTTTTCAACAATTTCTTCCTCTTTTGCCTTCTCTTTAGATTTTGTTGTTTTTGTGGTTTTTGCTTTTGTAGTTTTCGCTTTCGGAGCCTCTAAATCAATTTTAGAGATCACTTTAACCTTTATCTCTTTTTCTGGTTTTGCTCGTACAACCTCTTCAGCAGGCGCAACACTATTTGCATCTTTTATCAAAATGTCTTCTTTCTCTTCTTCTACTTTCGCAGGCTTCTTAACCTCAGTGTTTTCAAGAACTACGGCCTCTTTTTTTGTTTTAGAAGAAATTCCAACAAGCTTCGACTCTTCTTTTACAGATTTTTCAGCTTGAAATTCTCTTGCTAACTGAAGATATTGCTCTTCGTTTACTTTTGAATTACGATTAATGTCGGTATGGCCATTCTTATTTAAAAAATCAATAATATGATCCACGCCAACACCCATTTCTGATGCTACTTTTACAATGCGTTTTGTACTTGCTGTTTCTGACATGCTTATTTTTTATGTAATCTCTTTTGCTACTAATTGGCTTTACTTATTTATTTTCTATACAAAATAAACTACCCGAGCTTCTTAGCCAATAGAAGCTCGGTTTAGTTAAAACCTATTCGAATTCTGCACTTAAAATGTTTCTTACTTCTTTAATTGTTTCCTCTTCTAAATCGGTACGTTTTGCTAAATCTTCTACGCTTAAATCCAACACACTCTTAGCAGTATCGCATCCTACAGACTTCAACTCGTCTATAATCCAACTTTCAATTTCATCTGCAAATTCTTCCAAATCCACATCTTCATTGTCAATATCGGTATCTCTATATACATCTATTTCGTAGCCTGTTAACTTACCTGCTAGTTTAATGTTGTGTCCTCCTTTACCAATAGCCAACGATACTTGATCCGGACGTAAATAAACTTCTGCACGCTTTGTATCGTCATCCAATTTAATGGTAGATATTTTAGCAGGGCTTAGCGCTCTGGTAATAAACAATTGTGCGTTTGTTGTGAAGTTGATAACGTCAATATTTTCGTTCTTTAACTCACGAACAATTCCATGAATTCTAGAGCCTTTCATACCCACACACGCTCCAACAGGATCTATTCTATCATCGTATGATTCAACTGCAACCTTAGCTCTTTCGCCCGGTTCACGAACAATTTTCTTAATGGTAATTAATCCATCAAAAATTTCAGGCACCTCTAACTCAAATAATTTTTCTAAGAATAGTGGCGAGGTACGAGATAAAATGATTACAGGTGTTGCGTTCTTTAATTCAACGCGTTGAACAACGGCTCTAACGGTATCACCTTTTTTGAAAAAGTCGCTTGGTATTTGTTCTGTTTTAGGAAGCAACAACTCGTTTCCTTCGTCATCTAAAATTAAAATTTCTTTTTTCCAGATTTGATACACCTCTCCGGCAACGATATCTCCTAGTCTATCTTTGTATTTTTTATAGATACCGTCTTTTTCTAAATCAAGTATTTTTGAAGCCAAATTTTGGCGGATAGACAACACAGAGCGTCTTCCAAAATCTTCTAGTTTGAAGGGTTCAGAAACAGCCTCTCCAATTTCAAAATCAGGTTCAATTTTGCGCGCCTCTGTTAAGCTAATGTGTCTGTTTTCATCGTAATCAAAGCTATCCTCTGCAAATTCATCGTCTACAATTTCTCTGTTTCTCCACACCTCTAAATCCCCCTTATCCGGATTTACGATAATATCGTAATTCTCGTCTGTTCCGTATTTTTTAATCAACAAATTTCTGAAAACATCCTCTATAATGCTCATCAATGTTGCTCTGTCGATATTTTTAATATCCTTAAATTCAGAAAACGATTCAACTAAATTAACATTTCTCATTGTACTGTTTTTTTGAGTTAACACATTTATTTTTTATCTATTTTATTTTTCCAAACACAATTAATGCTTTTGCTTCTTTTATTTGCTCAAAGGGCAACACAATTTTATCTACCACAGTTTGCTTCCCTTTTTTGCCTTCAATCTTCACTTTTTTTTCCTCTTCAATTGTAATATAAGCATCTGTAACTTCAGCCAATTTACCTTGATACCCCTTACCATCCTTGGTAATTGCTTGTATGTTTTTACCTAAGCGTTTTTGGTATTGCCTTAGCACTTTGTAAGGTTGTTCTAGTCCGGGAGACGAAACTTCCAACTCATAATCTTCAACGTCTCTGTTTAAGTTAGCTTCTATATGCCTACTAACTGTTATGCAATCGTTAATTTTTAAGCCGGACTCTCTTTCTAGGGCTACAAAAATTTTATTCCCGGATTTCACGGAAATATCAACCCAAAACAAATCCTCTTCCAGCTTCTCTTCAACTAATTTCTTTATGGTATCAACCGTAATCATTTGTATATATTCAATAAGAAAGGGGACTAAAGTGTCCCCTTTCTCTTGAATTTCTGCACAAATGTACAAATTTTATCCTTACGATGCAAAAAAGCTCAAAATGCACTATTTTACCTTTAGTACAAGCGTGTTTAGATAGTTGTTTTCTTGAATTTTAATTTCGAGCTGTTGTTGGGTTAAAAAGGAAAAGAAACCGCAAACACAAGCAGCATACTTACTAAACCAATGGCAAAACCTACATATACTTGGGCAGGAGTGTGTGCCTGCAACAACAATCTAGATGAGCCAACCAAACCTGCCACAAATACAAAAGCAGGGAATAGCAGTAAAACATTAACTCTTCCGGAAACCAAATACATAGCCATACACACCCCACCAATTCCAACCATGTGTGCGCTTACCTTCCAAAACATATTGAGTATAAAAGTTATCACAAGCGCTACTAATGCGCCAAGCAAAAGATGTTCAATTAAAAGTGATAGTTGCAAACTATGAAGTAAATAATAAGCCGCTGCAAAAAAAATAATTGTTGTAAAATATAAAATTCTTCTATCCTCCTTGCTCTCCAAATAAATAGATTGCACATGTTTAAAGGCATACATCAACAGAATATTTGCAACCGGCAAAATTCCAGTAAACAAAAAAATAACACCGATTAGTTTTAATTTATAGTGCAACGGTAAAAACAAACTAAGTTGCGGGTGCCCAAACAACAACACTACCACTCCGTATGTTGTTACCAACAATGGATGAAAAACAACAGAAATAAATGTAGCTAGTTTATGAGAAAGATTGTTCATAGAATCTTATAGTTTCAGGTTTTTGCGTTGCGGCTATTCAATTGTTACCAACTGCGTTTTTCCGCTAATTCCGAATGAAAGAAAGAAGACAAACTTACACTTCCTTGCGCATACGCGCAACAGGTATCTCCAGCTGTTCTCGGTATTTAGCAACAGTTCTTCGAGCAATGGTGTAGCCTTTTTCTTTCAATATTTTTGTTAGTGCATCATCTGTTAATGGTTTCTTTTTATTTTCGGCAGAGATACAATCTTCCAATATTTTTTTCACTTCTCGTGTGGACACCTCTTCTCCGCTGTCTGTAGCCATCGATTCGGAAAAAAAAGATTTTAACAAAAATGTTCCGAACGATGTTTGCACGTACTTACTATTCACAACGCGCGATACGGTAGAAATATCTAAACCAACTCGTTCTGCAATATCTTTTAAGATCATTGGCTTTAGCTTGGTTTCATCGCCCTCTAGAAAAAAATTGTACTGGTATTGCAAAATGGCATTCATGGTGTACAACAATGTATGTTGGCGTTGTTTAATAGCATCGATGAACCCTCTGGCAGAATCTATTTTTTGTTTCACAAACATTACCGCATCCTTACTCGATTTGTCTTTACTCTTCGAATACGTATTTAACATTTCTGCATATGCACCACTAACTCGTAGCTCCGGAGCATTGCGCGAATTAAGCGTAACCTCTAATATCCCGTCTGTATTGGTAAGCGTAAAATCAGGTATTACTTGCTGCACACTTTTTTGCGAATCGGCCAAAGAACTCCCTGGCCTAGGATTCAGCTTGGTTATTTCTTCTATTACTTCTTTAAAAATTTCTTCGTCATCAATCTCTAGATATTTAGCAATTTTCTCATAATGCTTTTTAGAAAACTCTTCCATCTGCTTATCTACGACCTTAATTGCAGTTTCTATAATAAAGGATTGTGGCTCCTTTCGCTTTAATTGCAAGAGCAAACACTCTTGCAAATTTCTTGCACCAACACCCGCAGGGTCGAATGTTTGTATGATGTGCAATAGTTTTTCCAGCTCTTCCTTGGTGGTTGAAATGTTTTGAGAAAACGCAATGTCATCTACAATAGACTCTAAGTCCCTTCTCAAATACCCATCTTCATCTATATTTCCAATCAAATAACTAGCAATTTGGTATTCGTTATCGCTAATCTCTTTTAATCCTAATTGCTGTTCTAACAACTCTTGAAAAGTGGGACCCGATGCATATGGAATTTCCTTTTTATCGTCATCGGCACTTGAGTTGTTGGCGTTATACTTATACTCCGAATCATCGTCATCGTCCATATAATCGCTCATGTCGAACTCATCGTCTTGCCGTTCGTTCTCTTCACTCGTATCTTCTGTTTCTAGCTCATTGTCGTCATTTGCATCAACATCTTTTTCATCTTCTTCTGGGCCTTCTTCCATTGCGGGGTTTAGCTCCAACTCTTCTTTAATACGTTGCTCTAGCGCAATTGTAGGCAACTGCAACAATTTCATTAGTTGAATTTGTTGTGGAGAAAGTTTTTGTAAAAGCTTCTGTTGAAAATTCTGTCTAAGCATTTGTTCTGTTTAATTATTTTTTATTGCAGCAACCCCCGGAAGCTCTTTCCCCTCCATATATTCGAGCATAGCACCTCCACCGGTAGATACATAGCTTACTTTGTGTTGCAAATTATACTTATTAATTGCCGCCACACTATCCCCTCCTCCAATCAATGAAAAGGAACCATTCTCTGTAGCCTTTGCCACTGCTTGCGCTACAGCTTTTGTACCGGATTGAAATTTATCCATTTCAAAAACACCCATTGGACCATTCCACAAAATAGTTTTAGCTGCCAGTATCTCTTTTGCAAATAACTCTTCGCTTTGTTTACCAATATCCAACCCCATCCATCCCGCAGGAATTTCTTTCATTGAAACGGCTTGCGTATTCGCATCGTTCGAAAATTTGTCAGCAGCAATAGCATCTACAGGCAATAGCACAGCAACACCCTTTTGTTTTGCTTTTTCCAACACATCCAAGGCCAGTTGCAATTTATCTTCTTCGCATAGCGAATTGCCTATTTGCATTCCCAACGCTTTGGCAAAAGTAAACGCCATACCCCCTCCAATAATTATACTATTGGCTTTACTCAATAAATTTTCAATAATTAATATTTTATCGGAAACTTTTGCTCCTCCAATGATAGCAACAAAAGGCCTTTCCGACTCATACAAAACTTTGTCGATACTTTTTATTTCGCCATTCATTACATAGCCAAACAATTTATCTTTTTCGAAAAACTTAGCAATAACCGCTGTAGAGGCGTGTGCTCTGTGTGCAGTACCAAAAGCATCATTCACATATACATCGCCCAAAGCTGCTAGTTTCTTTGCAAATGCTTCGTCTCCCTTTTCTTCTTCTTTGTAAAAACGTAAATTTTCTAACAACAACACCTCCTTTGGCTTTAATGCCAAAGCCATATCTACAGCACTTTGTCCAATACAATCATCGGCAAATTTCACATCTACTTTCAAAAGCGTTGAAAGGTGCGGCAATAAATGTTTAAGCGAATATTTATTCTCCGGTCCGCCTTTGGGCCTTCCTAAATGAGACATTAAGATTACACTTCCTCCGTCCTTCAATATTTTAGTAATAGTAGGAATTGCAGCAGTAATGCGAGTATCATCGCCAATGCTAAAATCCGCATTTAATGGCACATTAAAATCAACTCGAATAAGCGCCTTCTTATTTGAAAAATTAAAAGAATCTATGTTTTGCATATCGTATTTGTACTTGTTTGTTGTATAAAAATAAGGTTTTATAAAATAAAGAAGCAGTTTAAAAAAAGAATTTGAATTAAAATAATTATTAATAACTCCATAGGCTTAGTATATTTGATGCTGCATGAAATTCTCCGAAGTAATAGGACACCAAGAAACAAAATTAAAACTGGCGCAGGCTGTGCGCGAGGGGCGTATTAGCCATGCGCAATTGTTTTTGGGTGCCGAAGGCTGCGGAGCACTGCCAATGGCATTGGCCTATGCACAATATATTTCGTGTACAAATAGAAATGAGAGCGACTCGTGCGGAACTTGCGCCTCGTGCATTAAATACCAAAAATTAATTCATCCAGATTTACACTTCGCTTATCCGGTAGCTATTTCGAAAGATGTACGCGTAAGCACCGCTGTTATTGCAACTTGGCGAGAAAAGATTTTAGAAAATCCATACTTAAATTTATTCGATTGGTTTTTATCGCTTGATGCCGAAAACAAACAAGCTATCATTGGTACTGAAGAAAGTGCCGAAATAATGCGAAAATTAAGCCTTACCACTTATGAGGCCGAATACAAAGTGATGATTATTTGGATGGCTGAAAAAATGAACTCAACTGCTGCCAATAAATTATTAAAAATCTTAGAAGAGCCGCCCGATAAAACCCTATTTATATTGGTTTGTGAAGCAGAAGACCAATTACTGCCAACTATTATTTCTCGTACACAAACGACACGTATCGGAAAATTAAGTACCGAAGAAATAAAAAATGCACTTATGCGCACCCAACAACTTTCTAGCGAAGATGCCGGTAAATTTGCATTTGTGGCAGATGGCAATTACAATGAGGCGATGAAACACGCATTTCATGCGACAGAAGAGTTAAATTATTTTGATTTTTTTAGAGATTGGATGCGCTTAAGTTTTAAGCTGGATATACAAAAAGCAATGAAGTGGATAGAAAGTATTGCCGGTATTGGTCGCGAATCTCAAAAAAGATTTTTATTGTATTGCAATCAAATTATGCGATCAGGTTTGTTAGAGAACCTAAACATGCCGGATTTAGTGAAGTTGGAAGGAGAAGAAAAAGAATTTATCAAAAAATTTTCACCGTATATAGGTTTGCACAATATAAGCGACTTTTCCGAAGAGCTTACTAAGGCATTTACACACATTGAACGCAATGCAAATCCTAAAATATTATTCTTAGATCTAACATTTAAGATGAACGAGTTATTGAACAGGAAAAACAGCTAAAAAACACCTTTCGCAAGCAACTGCTTTTTTCTCCCCAATATTCCTTATTTTTATGCATCATAAAGTTTAATCTATTCATAACTACAATTTATACTTATATATATGGGATGTTCGGGATGTTCTACATCAAGCGACAGCACTACGGGAAAATCAACTACGCCAAAAGGATGCAATAGCAATGGCTCTTGCGGCACAAGTAGTTGTAATAAATTGAGTGTATTTGATTGGCTATCAAACATGGTGCTTCCTTCAGGTCAGCAACAATTTGACTGCATGGAAGTACGTTTTAAAAATGACCGAAAAGATTTTTATAGAAACGTAAACAACCTTTCACTTACTGCGGGAGATGTTATTGCCGTTGAATCCAGCCCCGGGCATGATATTGGTGTGGTATCCCTTACAGGAGAATTAGTAAAAACGCAAATGAAGCGAAAAGGGGTAGATCCGGCAAACCCCGAACTAAAAAAAATATATCGTATAGCTAAGCAACAAGATATTGACAAGTGGAAAGAAGCACAAAATCTGGAGCGACCTACCATGTATCGTACTCGAGAACTTGCGCTTAAGCTAGGCTTAGAGATGAAAATAAGCGATGTGGAATATCAAGGGGATAGAGCAAAAGCCATATTTTACTACACTGCTGATGGGCGCGTAGATTTTAGAGAGCTGATTAAAAAAATGGCAGAGGAATTTAAAATCCGTATTGAAATGCGCCAAATTGGAGCAAGGCAAGAAGCAAGTAAATTGGGAGGTATAGGTTCTTGCGGACGAGAATTGTGCTGCTCTACTTGGCTTACAGACTTTAGAAGCGTTTCAACAACTGCGGCTCGTTACCAACAATTGTCGTTAAACCCATTGAAATTAGCCGGGCAGTGTGGAAAACTGAAGTGTTGTTTAAACTATGAGTTGGACAGCTACTTAGATGCCATAAAAGATTTTCCAACTACAGAAGTAAAACTAAAAACAAAGAAAGGCGATGCTTTTCATCAAAAAACAGATATTTTTAGGCGTAAGATGTGGTATTCGTATACCACAGAACCAAGCGTATTCATTGAAGTTCCCGTTGACAGAGTAAAGCAAGTATTGGCATTAAATAAGGATAATAACTTTCCGGAAGATTTAATTGAGTACGTAAATAAAGAGATTAAAGTAAAAGAACCTGATTTTGAAAATGTGGTGGGACAAGACAACATAAATAGGTTTGACAAGAAGAGAAAGCCTCAACACAACAATCAAAACAGAAATAGAAACCGACCAAATAACAATAACAACAGAAGAAGACCGGACAATAGACCAAAAAAATAATTTTGAATGTTGAGTTGTGAGTGTTGAATTATAAAAAGATCCGTAAAATGATCCCTTTGATTGATACAATTTGTTGCGAGAAAGAAACCGACACATCCAAATTTGCCTCAATTACGAGAGCGAATAGACCTCGACTATTTGACGGCAACTATGATTACAACTGGAACGAAGCTTTATCCGAAGAAGAAAAAATTTCTGTAAGGGAATTAGGAAAAAATCTTGAGAAATTATTTGTTTACAGATACCTGTTCTATAGTGACGGTAAAGCAATAGGTTGGAGTTGGGGGGTGCAAAAAGCTGCTGACGAAATATATATGGTAAATACAGCCATTGAGCCCGAATACAGAAACAAGGGAATCTATACAGCTTTTTTGCACTTATTGATAAAGGAGCTTTCCGAAAAGGGATTTCAGCGAATTTACAGTAGGCATAAACTCTCAAATAACGGTGTAATAATTCCGAAACTAAAAGCGGGGTTTGTAATTACGGGCATAGAAGTAGATGACAGATTTGGCTCTGTAGCTATTTTAAGCTATCTGACAAATCCTATAAGAAGAAAAATTTTAGACATCCGCATTGGCATGCAAAAACCAGATGAAGAAACAAACGCACTAATTGTATAAAAAATGAACTTTTTAAAAAATATACTACTTATTACCATCTACCTACTACTCATTTCTACATTATCTTCCTGCGACAAAAACAGAGTGTTTGAAGAGAACAAACAAATTTCCGATCAACTTTGGAATATAGATGAGAAGCTTAGTTTCGAGGTTAATGTAACAGATACACTAAGTAACCATAATTTTTACATCAACGTGCGAAATGCAGATGGCTATCCGTACAATAATTTATTTTTATTTATTACCACACAATTTCCGAACGGAAAATTTGCAAAAGACACACTAGAGTGTATTTTAGCAGATGAGTCCGGGAAATGGCTTGGAGAGGGGCTTGGAGATATTTGGGACAATCAAATTCCATTTAAGCGAAAAGTATTATTTCCGCTCCAAGGAAAATATATATTTACACTTGAACAAGGTATGCGCGCAGAAGAACTTCCTCTTATATTAGATGCGGGTATTCGAATTGAAAAACAAGGAGAATAGATATAAATATTCCATTCAACATTTATAATTAAGCATTCAACATTATTTAATACGCCCACTTCAAATAAATAGAGCCCCACGTAAACCCTCCACCAAAAGCGGATATTACAATATTATCGCCCTTTTTAAATTGCTTTTCAAAATCCCACATGAGCAGCGGAATAGTGCCTGCGGTAGTATTTCCGTAACGCTGAATATTCATTAACACTTTGTCTGAATTCAACCCCATACGCTCTGCGGTAGCATCAATAATGCGCTTATTGGCTTGATGCGCCAACAACCAACTTACATCATTGCTTGTAAGTTTATTACGCTCCATTATCTGAGCAGACACATCCGCCATTCCCTTTACGGCAGCCTTAAATACAGTTTGCCCTTCTTGGTACACAAAATGTTCCTCTGCGTCAACTGTAGCATGGGAAGCAGGCTTTAAAGATCCTCCGGCTTTTTGATGCAAATAATTTCTTCCTGCACCATCTGCTTTCATAATAGCGTCTATAAAACCTAGTCCTTCTGCGTTAGGCTCTAACAAAACAGCTCCGGCTCCATCACCAAAAATTATACAAGTAGAGCGATCTTTGTAATTAATAATAGAAGACATTTTATCGGCACCAACTACAATAATTTTCTTGTGAAATCCTGTTTCAATAAACTGTGCCGCAGTAGTTAGTGCAAAAAGAAATCCGGAACAAGCAGCCGACAAGTCGTATCCCCAGGCATTTTTAGCACCAATCTTATCGCAAATAACATTCGATGTAGATGGAAATACATGGTCTGGAGTTACAGTTCCAACAATTACCATTTCAATTTCTTCGGCACC
Source organism: Bacteroidota bacterium (assembly GCA_017303975.1). Taxonomy (NCBI): domain Bacteria; kingdom Pseudomonadati; phylum Bacteroidota; species Bacteroidota bacterium. The sequence continues at coordinate 4,835 of JAFLBG010000027.1, read as the reverse complement.
AATACCACGCTTTTTAAGCAATTGATTAATTGCCTCCACACACATATCAGATGTTGCTTTGCCCTCTCCTTTTAAAATTCTTCGTTCTTTTATTCCAGTACGACTTTCAATCCACTCGCTATTTGTTTCGACCATCGTTTCCAACACTTCATTGGATAAAACAAAATCCGGAACATATCCTCCAACAGCAGTAATAGCAGCAGTAACTTTTTGCATAAATAATTTTTTAGGAGTACTAATTTACAATTCTTTTTGGATGGTTTGTGCATCAGCATCAAAAAGGAGATAATTGCACATGTAGAATTCAAAAAAATTCTTCGTACTACTATCAACATGTTTTTTGTTGATAACAACTTTATAGACATCTCATACAACTAAAGACGGTTTTTAAATTTGTTTAAATCCAAAACCGACAGCAATGAAAAATGAAAAAACATTTGTAACAATTCGGCAAACAAAAAAGCAAGAATTGTTAAACACTACCACCATTAGTGATTTGCGAGACAGAGAATACAGCGCACAATCACTTACAAACGAAGAATGGATGGCATTGCGAAATTATGACAAATTCCGTATCACGGAGTTGAACAAAGAACTTACTGATATGGAGTTTCATGAAAAATACAGAGAGCTTCAAGTAATGGCTAACCTAGGCGACTATAAAGAATTTTTGAAAGAAAAATATTCTTCGTTATAAGTTAGGTAAATAGCCGGCAGAAAGTTTTGCCATGTATTTTCCTACAACATCAAATTCAATATTTACATCCTCACCAACTTGCAACTTGTGTAAATTGGTATGTTGGAACGTATAAGGAATTACAGCGATAGAAAATCTGTCTTTTTTCGAATTTACCACTGTTAGGCTAATTCCATTAACTGCAACAGAGCCTTTCTCTACCGTAATAAATTCAGGCTTTACAGCGTGTTTAAATTCAAACACCCAACTTCCGTCCATATCCTTTATCGAAACACAAGTAGCTGTAGCATCTACATGCCCTTGTACAATATGTCCATCAAAACGAGCAGAAGCCGACAAACACCTTTCTAAATTTACTTTATCTCCTATCTTAACAGCAGATAAATTTGTTTTTTGAAGCGTTTCTTGTATTGCAGTTACCTGGTACGTGTTGTTTTCTTTGGCTGTAACGGACAGACACACGCCATTGTGCGCAACACTTTGATTTATCTGTAAATCGGCTGTAAAAGAAGATTTTATAGTAAAAACAGTATTTGTTTTACTTGTGTTAATAGCAATCACTTCGCCTACTTCTTCTATAATTCCTGTAAACATATTAGTTGGTGGGAGCTCCGTCTTTTCCGTGTATAAGCTGAATAAATCCTTTTAAATACCTTGGTTTGATGCCTGTTACGCGTATTTCATTTACAACACACGTATAATAATAAGTACCGTCAGAACACATTGTTTTGGTTTCTAAATTTTTTCCGTTCCAGTTAATATCTGGGTCGGTTGTTTCATAAACCAAAAGTCCCCATCTATTATATATTTTCATTTCTACATCCTGCACGTATTTGTAGGGCTTAAGGGATGAATAAAAATCATTCACACCATCTCCGTTAGGAGTAAATACATTAGGCAACTCATAAATTGGACAATTATCTACACAAAATGATTGTGCATTTACACTCTCGTTAGCAAACGAATCGACAGCTGTAACTAAATAACAACCGGCTATGCTTAATCCATTGGCATAAGTATACGTTGTATCGTGCGGAGATGAAAAGGTTGCTAAAAGCGAATACGAATCGCCTTGAACGGGAGTATAATAAAGTCTATAGCCAACAACATCGTTCGCACAACTATTGTTAGGATTATTCCAAACCAAACCCACCTGAGACAAATCACAGTCAGGTGTAGCCACAATTCGTGGAGGGCATGGTGGGGTTAAATCTATTGGTGTTGCACAAACAACTTGCGACCTGTTATACAATGGCCGCACAATGGTTGTGTCAGAATATTCACCTTTCGCTAAAATATAATAGCAATATTGTTTTCCATTGAGCAAATTTTGTTTTAAATATTGTTGTGCCAACGAACTATCAATAAGAGTAAAGGTTCCGGGCGAAGTTTCATAATAAATAAAATAATTATTATTCGTCCACGGAACATTTGCGCTCCAAGTAAATGCAAGCTCTTTATCTGCGGGAGTTATGGACAAAAACACAGAGGATGCTACATGAGATGAACCCACATAGGTAGTTCCCCCTAAGGCATATAAATCTATAACATACGAATATGCTTTTTCTTTTGTATTTAAATTAGTTGCCGTGAAAACTGTGTCGTTCCAATTAAGAATGCTATTTGCCGTAAATGTAGCAACTATAGATGGTGTGCCCAATACAAAACCTTCTGATTGTTTCAATTCTATTCTATATGGTCCGGGGTAAACGAGTGTATCAAAATTTTGAGTATTGGTAATAGGCATTGTCCATTTTACTTTAATACCTCCTGTAGCAATATCAGTAGCAGTAACATCTACATTCGTAATTATTGGGATGTCGTTTTTTAGTTGCTCACAAACCTCAATAGAGGCGTAACTTTCAGCACCATCTAAAAAACAAGCCACAATTCTGTAACAATAATTTTCGCCATGAATCAACCCCATTCCATTATTGGAGTCGGTAAAATTTGTACTATCAATAGTAAACCCTTGCGAAATAGGCATGGAACCAACAAGAGAAAACCCTGTATAGCTTGGCACTCCTGTTTCGCAATGTGCCGGAGACCAACCTGAGGTTCCCGCTTTTCTGTATATTTTGTAACCAACAAATTTATTGTTAGTTGGATCGCAAAAACTTTTATCCCACGATAATTTAATACTTGTACCGAGCGCATTGGCGGTAGGGTTTTGAGGGGCAGGAGCAACTACCGTAATTTTTACAGTTTCAAAATCAACCAAACTAGGATTGCCATTATCAACAGCCTTAAACGACACCAAATGTGGCTGTTTTCGCACATGATTGCATGATGTTGGCCAAGAAAAAACTCTCGTACTTGAATTAAAAGTAGCCGCAGGGCTTAAAATAAAAGGCCCACCGGAAGCACTGTACGAAATCGAATTCCCATTTATGTCAAAGGCAGATACCGTCATTGTTAAAAGAGTTCCTGCATTGACACACGTATCTCTTAAATTAGAAATAACCGGAGGATCGTTATTACATCCCGCCACATCTATTTGCAAATCACGCAACACCTGCCCTACTCTAAATCGTTGGCCATTTATGGTACGCCACTCTTCTATCAAAATGGCAACGTTATATATTCCTTGATTGAGAGGTGTACACCATTCAAAATCTCCGGTTACGGCATCGATAAACAAAGTAGATGTTGTTGGCGGCAACGTATAACCTCCTATTGGATTTGCGCTAGCCCCCAAACATGTAACCAACGAATAAGACAAACTATCTCCATCTGCATCAAAAGCCCCGGGATTGTGATAAAAACACACATTGGTGCAGGCATTGTCAATTGGTGGATTTAGTAATTGTGGAGAGCTGTTACTACCCAAAATTGAGTTTATAATTAATTTCGACTCCAGCGCAAATGGAACATCTACAGAGTTAGGAATATTATCAACTCCCGAAATTCTGTTGGGGTCCTCCATCCAAAGGCTGTAAATACCACTACCGGGATAGGTATGTGTTCCTTTATAAATATTTTTTTTTATATCATTTCCTAGCGACTGCCCATTGGGAATGCTGCCACATGCCGATGTTGAATTAACAGGCCCATTAGTTCTATTTAAAACAGCGGTGTCTCCATCTCCATAATGAATTACCAACTCACATCTATCTGCGGGACTACTCTCTTTAGTGTAAGTAGTTATCACAATTTCGTAGGTAAGCCCACCAAGCCAATTATAGGTAATTTCACCGGCTCTATTGTGTGTAGCAAACCCGGTGATGGTATTAAGAGAAAAAAGTAAAATGTATATAAGTCTCTTCATTATGAACTTCAACAAGCTTCAATTTACAAAAAATATATGTAAAGTGGTTGTATTTTCTGTAACAAAAAGCGATTCAACCTACGTTAAGTAATAGTATTGTTTGTCACTGTTTAGTTTTTTATAGAACGCCACAACTCCGTATTTAGTACGTCCATCATTCTACCCTTTTTAAGGTATTCCCATTACGCGCTAAGCTGAAGCAATGCCTGTGTGTCTGGGCTTAGTGTGAAACTATTATTGTAAGTTCTACTTACCAATTGAGCCCCTCTTTGTAAATAAGACGCATGAATAAAGCCTTAGTAGTGCAAACGAAAATAGCCAATACCATTAGATAAAAAATAATAAGCAGAGCTTATGAAGATATACAAAGACACTAAGCCCAATCGCACTAATGCCGAGCTTCAGCTTAGCGTCTACCCCAGTACGCGCTAAGCTGAAGCAATGCCTGTGTGTCTGGGCTTAGTGTGAAACTATTATTGTAAGCTCTGCTTACAAGTGCCTACTTCGTATCTGGTATTTCTCGGAGTAAGCGCTAAGCTGAAGTCAAGAATTTTGTGCGGTAGAGCTTAGTGTGAAACCATTATTGAAACACATATTGTAAGTTATACTTACTTTTTATATTTTCATTTCATGTCCGAAAAATATAAAACACATAGTGATGGGTTATACTTTGTAAGTTTTAGTGTAGTTGGGTGGATAGATGTATTTACAAGAAGGTTATATCAAGATATACTGGTAGAGAGTATTATCTACTGTCAAAAAAACAAAAATCTTAAAATATACTGCTATTGTATTATGCCTAGTCACGTTCATTTGATAAGTTATTCAGCCGGAGGCGAATTGTCGAATAGTTTAAGGGATTTAAAATCA
>JAFLBG010000026.1 GCA_017303975.1 Bacteroidota bacterium | reverse complement strand
AAAGGAGGAACTCAAACTCGAGAACAAATTAAATCGTTTGCAGCACGACTAAAAAAAATTGATATTATTCCGGAATACTCCTTTGTTCTTGGCTTTCCATCCGATAAAGAAAAGGAAGTATTTGAAGCAATTTTAGACGAAATTAATTTTATTCGAGAGGTTAAAGAAATTAATCCTAAAACAGAGATTATTATTTATGTGTATTCGCCTGTTCCGACAGAGAACAGCGATTTGTACAAGGAAATTAGCGCCCAAGGATTTAAGTTTCCTGAAAAGTTGGAAGACTGGGTAAGTAACGATTGGGAAAATTTTGATTTGCGAAAGAATCCATTAACACCATGGCTTAAACCCTACATGATAAATACAATTAAAAACTTTGAAACAGTTTTAAATGGGTACTATCCAACTGCAACAGATACAAGATTGACTGTAACAAAGCGATGGATAATCCGTAAAACAAGTTGGTTGAGATATAAATTAAAATGGTATCGATACCCATACGAAATTAAGCTACTTCTAAAAATTTGGAAATACCGACAACCGGAAAAGGAAGGTTTTTAATGGATAACATTGGGAAATATTTTTTTACTTGGTTTATTAAACCAATACTGTCTTTTTATTTGAAAAGAGAAACATCCTATTATTATAAAGGACTTAGAATTACAGTTTTTTCTGGAGTGTTTCACCCGCAATTTTTTTTTAGCAGTAAATTTTTAGCAAATTTTGTAGAGGGTTTACCGTTAAGTGGTAAAACGTTTTTTGAGCCATGTTCCGGAAGTGGCTTTATTAGTTTGATAGCCTCTAGAAATAAAGCAATTGTTACAGCATCTGATATTAATCCCAATGCTGTAGAAAATATTAAACTAAATTATAAAAAGAATGCGAGTCAATTTCCTTCAGAAAATATAAGCGTATATCTTTCCGATGTGTTCAATGCTATTCCGGTTCAACAATTTGATTTTATTGTGGTAAATCCACCTTATTTTTTTAAAGACTATAGCAATCTTGCTCAAGCTGCTTGGAATTGTGGGTTAAATGGAATTTTTTTCGATAATTTTTTTTCGAAACTTGTTGCTTATACACATACTAACTCAGAAGTTTTTATGGTATTGGCCGACAACTGCGATATTGAGAGAATAAAGAAAATTGCATCTTCTTATTTTTTTGATTTTGTATTAGTAAAAGAAAAGAAAATTTTGTGGGAGAAAAATTACATTTTCAAGATAGTTCGACAGAAGAATGAGTAGTTGTCCTACTTAAAAAAACTGGGGTCATCTCCCACCTTTTCTCTTATTGACAAAGGGACACGTAACGCATGTATATTTAACAAACTGTCAATGTAGCTTCTGTGGTAAAGTTGCTTTCCTATAAAAGGAAACTCCTCAAACTCATGTGTTTCAAACTTTGAAATTGTTTCCCATACTTTTTCATTTTTACCTTTCAACTCTTGCTGCAGCCTATCCTTATTGGGCTCCATAAATGTGATATACAATAACTCATTATATGTATGATCTCTAGTTTTGGTATAATCAAGTTCGCTATTTAACGTTCTTCTGTAATCGTCAAGCTTTTTTTGAAACCGTTGCTGATATGCTAAAAAATCTTCGTTTGATAGCATCCCATTAATTGCTGTATTGGTAGTGTATAAAGGCTGAATAATTGATTCGTGACACCATAAACATTTACTTGGTTTACCGGCCTCTCCATACTCTTTTGGCGAGTGTGTTGTTAAATTGCCAAAATTATCATAGATAGCAAATCGCAACTGCCCGTTTTCCAAAATATCCATTGCTTCGTATGTATTTCCGGTTGTTAAACTAATAGTTGTTGTATCAAATCCTTCTATGGCGTAAAATGCTACATCTCGAATATTTTCTCCAGTTGAAAATTGTATTATTCTTTTTCCTATTGCAACACAAGATTGATTAACTCCAAATGTTAAACCTTTATCTACATGATATCGCTTATTAAAATCTTTTAAAGTTGGATATACACCGGTAATTTTATAGTAGTGGTAAGGTGTGTGAAGGGTAAGTACTAATAATCTAGAAATGTCAATAAAATTACTCTGCTTGTACTCGTTGGTGTTTTTTATACTATCACAAATTAGGGCTAGCGCACTCTCTGCTTGCGAATTAAATCCAAGTGCATTTATATGCAGTATGTAGGTTGTACTGTCAATTTGTTCAAGTGCATCACTCCAAAATCCTTTAGGTAGATTTGCACCTAAATACGAAAAGGACCACAACATTCCTGTTTTAACATTATCAAATGTTTGTAATGGATAAGACTTATACCACTTAATCGTAATACTTTTGTTTGCACTAGAACTATTGTGTTTATTGGTGTAAGCGGATTGTATTATAAATAAAAGAGAGAAAAGTAGAATTATACTTAAGGAGGTTGATTTATTTGGCTTTATATTGATTCGAATCATTTGCTACTTATACATTGTAAATGGTAGGTCCTGTAAATTATTTTTCGTAACATAAAATATATTATACAATCCGGGACCTCTCTTATAATCTGTCAAAAATACTATTGTATCACCAATACAAGAAATTGTATTTATTTCAGAACCATCTTGCAAAAGTATATTTTTATTTTTTATACACTTCTCAATAGGATTTGAAACCTTTGTGGAATCGATATGAATACCTGAATAATTAAAATAGGTATAAGTAAGTGTATTCGAATTTTGGGAATATTGTTGTACATAATGTATAGATTTATTTGCAATAGGAGGGAAGTAGTTAAACTCATAGTCTTTACTTCTGGCGAAGTTGATTGTAATAAGTGATATATAAATGCTACTAATAAAAAGTATTGATTTATTCAGTTTAAACTCAAACTTAACTTCTTTAAGAATAAGAATAAGCAATAGGGTAAATAGTATCAGTTTGTAGTGCGCGAGAATAATTATACTGCCATCGAATAATCTTGGTGGCAATAATAGTATAGCTATAAGTGCAAAAACGAACAAATAATTTTTGGAAAGTTTTGTTGTTAAGCAAAAGGGAACTAACAAGAGTAGCGAATAGGTTGAGTTATAACCAGAAGTCATATTAGAGAAAACAAGAATGGTAAATATGCAAAATGCAATTTCATTCTTAATTTTTGTTATCACTATGCCAATTATTACTAGCAATGCAGAAACAATGCATCCATTTATTAAATTAATCCAAGATGAGCTAATTTGAATAAAAGGAGCTGAGTTCAGAACTTCGTCATACAAAAATAATTTGTGTAATACTACGATAACGCCATAATATGAGCTTGAAAAAGGATCGTTTACAAATCCGGAACTTAGTTTAGGGGTTATTTGTGTGTAAAAGCGATAAATGGTATCTGTGTCAACAATTAATGAGGTAGCTAGTAAAATAACACACCAATAAAGTGCAGTAAGGAATAGTACTTTATAGTTCTTTGTGAGAAAAAAGTAAAGCAAAAAAATAACAGGAGTAATTTTAATAGATATTATCATTGCAAGAATAAATGATATAAAATGATTGTTTTTTTGGAACCTGGTATGTGTAATTATTAACAAAGCACCACAAACAAATAAATAAGCTTGCCCAAAAAGAATATTGTAATAGATCGGAATAACTGCACTTGCAAGTATAATTATATGATGTATTTCAATTTTTATAGTGCGAAGAAAATAAAAGAAACAAATTGAAAATAAAACTACACCACTAAGGTTAAAAATAAGCTTTGCTAAGAATGGATTAGATACGTATGAAAGTGGTTTGTAGAATAATAATGATTGAGGAGCAACAGTGGTATGGCTTAGAAATAAGTTTTCATATCCTAATTTGCGAATTTGCTCATTAAAATTATATACATCATAGATAGAATTCCACACATTTTCTTTTTCAATTAATTTTGCTCCGAAATAATAATTACCAAAATCTCCTAATGGCTTATGAATACAATAAAAACTTATGAGAATTCCAATAAGTAAGATGGACAGGCTTATTATAAAGGCGGGAGTAATATCCTTGAATCGATCCATAGCTAAAATTTTTCAATTGCTCCAAGCCCAAATAAAGCAAAGTCGTATTTGATAGGGTCGTTACTATCTAGCATTCGAAGATAGTTTGTTAGTTCTTCAACAGCTTTCCAATCGTTTTGTTTTCGGAATAATAAACCTAGTTCTCTAGATGTATTCCCAGTATGAATATCTAATGGACAGTAAAGTGCTGCCATTGACATTTTTCTCCATATTCCAAAATCTACACCTTTATGGTCTTTTCGTACCATCCATCGTAAAAACATATTTAATCTTTTAGCAGCACTATTATCTGCTGGATTCGAAACATGTTTTAGTGTTCGAGTTGGAAATTTTTTCAACTCGAAGAATATGGCTCTAAATTCTACAATTGCATTTTTAATCGAATTATTTTCTTTGTACCCCTTGTAAAATGATTGCTCTAGGCCGCTATGATTCTTGTAAATATTTTTTAAAGAGTTAAGAAAGTAAATGCAATCAATTCCATTAAAAGTGCGATGAACAAATTTATTGAACACGTTTAAGTCTTTCTCAGATGAATGAAGAATAAAATGGTAAGGCGAATTGTCCATCCATTGCATTAATCTATTCCCATTTTTAATTATACTTGCACGCTGCCCCCAAGCAATAGTAGCTATTAAAAAAGCGGAAATTTCTATATCTTCTTTTACGTTAAATTGATGCGGAATACAGATAGGGTCAGTTTGAATAAATTGATGAGAGTTGAAATAATTATACTTTTCATCTAAAAACTCTTTTAATTCGTTAAGACTTAACTTATTTGTTTTCATTCGTTGCAGACAAGTTAAGTTTTATAAGAGTTGGAGCTAATTTTATTGTTGCTAATGCCGTTGCAATTGTAATACTGCCGCCAATTATAACAGAAGGAACCAATCCAACTAATTTTGCTGCAGCGCCAGATTCAAATTGCCCTATTTCGTTTGACGAGCCAATGAATATACTATTCACTGCCGACACTCTTCCTCTCATTTCATCCGGTGTATAAAGTTGTAAAATAGTGTGTCTTATCACAACGCTAATATTGTCGAATGCTCCGCCAAGGAGTAATACCGTAAATGAAAAATAAAAATTGGTAGATATGCCAAATAAAATAATTGTGATGCCGAATCCAATTACAGCAACTACAAGTTTTTTTCCTGCATTTTTAAGCGGAGGAAAAAATGCGAGTACTAGTGCCATTATAACAGCTCCTATAGATGGTGCTGCTCTTAGCCATCCCAAACCAATGGCTCCGGTATGCAGTATTTGATCGGCATATATTGGCAACAATGCTACAGCTCCTCCAAATAATACTGCAAATAAATCTAGTGAGATAGCAGGTAACACAATATTGCTTTTAAAAACAAAACGAATTCCCTTTGATATACTTTTAAAAATTGGCTCTCGTTTATTTTCAACAGCATTGCTTTTTATCATAGGTAATAAAAGAGCAGAAATAAGTGATATGGTAAATAAAAAAATTACGAGTCCGTAAGAAAACACGTAATTAGTATAACTAAAAACAATACCGCCCAAAGCGGGTCCAATAACAGCACCTATTTGCCATACGCTGCTGTTCCAGGTTGCAGCAGTTGCGTAATGTTTTTTTTCTACTACTTGCGATAGTAAAGCGAAGTAGGATGGGCCCAAAAATGCACGTATTATTCCTGTAAGTCCTATAAGTACGTAAACTGAAAATATTCCAAAATAATTTAAATACTCAAATGAGTTTAAAGAGAGCAGTAGAAAGCCCGTTGATGTAAACAAATAAAAGATAAGAGCAATTAATATTATTTTTTTACGATTAAAAATGTCAGCAATATGTCCTGCAAACAAAATAATAGTTATAAAAGGTATAATTTCTGCAAGTCCAATCAGTCCTAATGACAATGCATCTTTTGTGTATTCGTATACCTGCCATCCCACTAAAATACTTTGCATCTGAATAGCAATTGTGAGTAAAAATCGAGATAACGAAAAAAATAAAAAATGCTTGTTTTGAAGTACTTCTAGTTTTTCAGAATTTAGTTTGAATAACGGCATGTAAAATAACTACTAAAAAAAGTAGCGTAACGAAATTTCGGGACCCCCTCTTACTTTGCTTGCTACAATATATCGTGAAATGGTAAAATCATAACTTAATCCAATTTGGTAATTAGACATTTTAATTAAAAACTGAGCAAATAAAGCGTCTTTAAACCTATAAAACGCACCATACGAAATGGTTGCGCCATGCACAAGTTCTGTGTATTTTGAACCTGCCTTAAAGTATGATTTTACGGAAGCTCCAACTACAACTTGGTTAAATGGTCCATCTTTTATGTATAAGACAGACGGTTCAAAACTATTTCCGCTGTTTAATGCAAAGTGAAAATTTCCGTGACCTTGCCATCTCCAATACTTGGGCGAACTGCCTGCAATAAATACACTTTTGTTTGGTGTGTATGTAACACTAAGTCCTGCATTAAAGCTAAAGTCACTGTTTTGCATAGAGAAAGCAGTTTTAGGAACATAATTCCAACTCAAACCGCCTGTATAGTTCAAATACGATTGTCTAGTTAAAGCAAAATTTTCTCCAATAGATGCACCGGGGTCAAATGTTCCATTTTGATATTGATTGTCGGTAGTAAATTTACTTATATCAACGGTATTCATTCTGAAATTACCCATTAACCCTAGCGACAAGGTATTACTGAGTCCTAGTTTAATATGACCACTAATAGCACCACCTAAAACATTCGATTTAATTTGTCCTGCACCAAGTTTGTCATTTAGTACATAAGCACCAACGCCTAAGTGCCGAGTCTTTTCAAAGTTTTGAAGTGTTTTTATTCCAGCATTGGCGGCAATTGTTCTAAAAGGAGAATTTGCGCTACTCCACTGACTGCGAAAATTTAGACCTACATCTGTTCCGACTTGACCGGAAAGTGCCGGATTTAAAAGTGTTTCGTTTTGATAAAATTGTGAAAATGGAACAACATGTTGACTATATGAACTCAAACAGATTAAAAACAATCCGTAGCAAATAACAGAGTTCTTTTTTGTTGAAGAATAAAATAGATTAGAGAAACTCATTTTATTCTTAATGTTTTCTTTCTAGCTTTTCCATTTCTTCCTCTTCCGGCTTTTTCTCGTCTTTTACCCAATTACCTTTTAAATCTATGTAATAGGCTTTATTGTCCTTTCTTACTCTTGCTAGTCCATTGTAAAATGGTGCAGCTTCATCAAACGTAGCAGCTATTGTATAAACATTCTTGCTATTTATATAGCCCCATTTTTTATCAGCATTTTGAACCGCAGCAACTTCTTCCGTAAAATTGTGTGCATTTTCATATTGAAGTTTAATAACCTCAACTCCCTTTGGGTTTATATAACCAAACTTGCTATTTTTGCTAACTCTTGCCAAGCCATCTTTATTAAAATCATCTGCAAAATCAAACTCTAACGGGATTATAACTTTTCCAGCTTTATTTATGTATCCACTTTTGCCACCTTGTGTTACCCTGGCAAACCCAAGTTGTGTAAAAACAGAAGCATCGTCATATATAAAATCGATTACTACGTTGCTTGTATTATTTATAAACCCTCTTTTGTTATTTTTTAATACTAGTGCATAGCCATTGTAAAAATCGCTACCTGCTTGATAGGTAGGTTCAACAATAACTTTTCCGGATTCGTCTTTGTATCCAACTTTAGCATTCTTATAAAATCGAATAGGCGTTTTGTCTTGCGCCAATGAACTTAAAAAGATAAAAGAAGATAGGATAGCAAAGCTGTATTTTTTCATGATTAACAATTAGATTTAATGGCTAAGATATTTTAAAATAACTAATTATTCAAACCTAAAATTGTATGATAGATGGTTGATTGTTCCTACTTTTGTACACAGTATGCGTAAATTATTTTTTTGTAAACATATTCCTCTTTTTATTCTACTTTATATTACTTCTTTGCAATTGGTTGCTCAGAGAGGTAAGCATGGAGCAAAAATTATTACTTCTGCCAATACTATTGTAAATGAATATACCTATTTAACTGCCGATGCTCTTAGTGGGACTACAACACTTACCGTTTTCGATGGCTTTTTAAATTCAACCAGCAGGTTCTCTGGTCCATTAGCTCAAGGCGATTTAATTCTTATTATTCAAATGCAAGGAGCTATTATAAACGGTACAGCAAGTGGAGATGGGGCAACTCCTTCTGACAGTACTTGGGGCGAAATACTTTCGTACGGAAGTTGCGGTAATTATGAATTTGCCCAAGTAAAAAGTTTGGTCAATATTAATACAATTGAACTCGATTGCCCTATTTCTAATAACTATGTAGCACTAGGAAAGGTTCAAATAGTAAGAGTTCCAAGATACTCAACCTTAACTATTTTCAATAGTGGTGTAATTACAGCAGATGCGTGGAATGGGCAAAAAGGTGGTATTGCAACCATAGAGGTGCGCGGAAATATTACGATTAATGCAGGTGCAAAAATAGATGTAAGTGCAAAAGGTTTTAGAGGTGGGCAAGTTGATAGTTCTTCCAATTTTGGAGTTAATTATACTGCGGCAATAAAAAAAGAATTTGGAGGAGAAAAAGGCGAGGGTATTGCAGGCTATCAATCCGACTATGCTACTTTTGGAGGAAGGTATTGCAAAGGAGCTGCTGCCAATGCCGGTGGTGGCGGCACTGCGCACAATGCCGGTGGTGGCGGAGGTGCAAATGGTGGAAATATAAATTTATGGAAAGGTTCAGGCAATCCGGATATTAGTAATACAAATTGGATAGCTGCATGGAACTTAGAATACAATGGTTTTGCTAATTCTACATCCAGTGGCGGTGGTAAAGGTGGATATACTATGTCATCTAGCAACAATGGCGCACTTTCGATTGGTCCTGACAATATATTGTGGGGAGGCGATTTGAGAAGCAAACAAGGTGGTTTGGGAGGAAGGCCTCTTGATTATTCTACCGGAAAATTATTTTTAGGTGGGGGCGGAGGAGCTGCTGATGGTAATAGTAATACAAATGGCTATGGAGGTGTAGGAGGAGGACTGGCTTATATTATGTGTTATGGATTTGTGTCCGGAGCAGGGCAAATTGTGGCAAACGGACAAAATGGAGGAGATGCCTGTTGTACTGGAACATTTTCTTCTACAGGTAAAGATGGTGCAGGTGGTGGCGGTGCAGGGGGCACAATTGTAGTAAATGTGTGGGGAAATGTTAGTGGAATTACCATTAATGCAAATGGCGGAAAAGGTGGTGATCAATATATTTCTCCTGTTGTTGGAATTACAGATGAAGCGCAAGGTCCGGGTGGTGGTGGCGGTGGCGGACATATAGCTATTTCAAGTGGCTCCCCCACAATGACTGCAACTGGTGGTGCAAATGGAACAACCGATTCTGATGCTCTTACTGAATTCCCTGCAAATGGAGCAACAAAAGGCGGGAATGGAACAACTGGTGCATCTGCCCCACATTATTACATAAAATCGACTGGAGATACCATTTGTAAAAATACTACTGCAATTATTTCTGCTACTTTGCTTGGTACTCCGCCAAGTAGCTTTACTATTCAATGGTACGATTCAGCATCCGGAGGCAATTCCATTGCAAGTGGACCAACTTATACTACCACTCCTTTGCAATCATCAAGATTATATTATGTAGGTACTTGTCCCGGAACGTATCGCGATACCGTTCTTGTGCTGGTATCTCCAACTATAAATGCTTCAAATTCCGGTAACATTTGTGTTGGAAGTTCTACTTCTTTAAATGCAACTGGAGGAACTACTTATCAATGGTTTCCAACTGTGGGGTTATCTCCAACTACAGGAGCCTCAGTAATTGCGAATCCTACCACAACAAGTACTTATTTTGTAGAGGGAACAGATAACAATGGTTGTAAAGATACAGCTGCTGTTACTGTTGCCGTTTTTCCGCTGCCCAATATTTCCAGCTCTAATGATACATCTATTTGTTTTGGAGGTGCCGCCAATCTTTTTGCCTCCGGGGCAACAACCTATGCATGGTCTCCAAGTGCAGGATTGTCATCTGTTTCAGGTGCAAGTGTTGTTGCATCTGCTTCAAATACTACTCAGTATGTCGTTACAGGAGTAGATTTAAATGGTTGTCTAGACACTTCTATTACTAATGTAGGTGTTTTGTCAACCGATTTTGCCGATGCAGGAATTGATGTGAGTATATGTGTTGGAGAACAAATTTCCCTTTCTGCTTCCGGTGGAATAAGCTATGTTTGGAACAATGGCTCTACAACCAGTACCATTGTAGTTTCTCCAACTACCACAAACTCATTAATAATAACTGCATTTGACGGAGCAAAATGTTATTCAAACGACACCGTTGTTGTAACAGTAAATCCCTTGCCCTCCATTGATGCCGGACCTGATAAAAGTGTTACACTTGGAAGTAGCACTGTTATAAATGCTTCCGGAGGTGTTACTTATTTTTGGATACCTGCAACATTTTTAGATTGCTTTACCTGTGCCAGTCCCACAACAACGCCAAGTGTCACAACTACGTATAGTGTACTTGCTGTTGATGTTAATGGGTGTAGCAATATGGATGAAGTTACGATTACTGTTACCGAAAAATGTGATGATTTTTTTATCCCAAGCTTATTTTCTCCGAATGGCGATGGTATGAATGATGTTTTTTATGTAAGAGGTGGATGTGTGGTAAGTTTAACTTTTTTAGTTTACGATAGATGGGGTACAAAAATGTTTGAATCTACTAGTATTTCTGATGGTTGGAATGGAACTCACAAAGGTAAAAAAGCCGAAGAAGGTGTATATAGTTATTACGTTAAAGTACTATTTGAAAACGGAGACGAACAAAAATTTACAGGACCAATATCACTAATTTATTAAACCAAATTGTTTGTCTCATATAGATTGAATAATCTAAAAATTAGATATTCAATAGAAACTAAACTAATCGAAATAAAAAGGCATGACACTACAGCAGCTAAAAAAAACGTTATCAAAAAAACAAACAATAACCATATTTACTCATTGGTCGCCTGATGGAGATGCAATGGGTTCTTCTTTAGGTCTATACAATTACTTAAAATTAGGAAAACACACTATTCGAGTAATTACCCCCAACGATTATCCGGACTATTTGCATTGGATTCCCGGAAACAGTAATGTACTGGATTTTCAAAAAGAAGAGAAAAAAGCACTTGCCCACATTCAAAAATCTGATATTATTTTTTGTTTAGATTTCAATCATTATTACCGATTAGAAGATAAATTGGGAGCAATAGCTTCAAAAGCAAAAGGATTAAAAGTTTTAATTGATCATCATGAGCAGCCAACGATAGCTGCTGATTATGTATTGCATAATGTGCATTCTTCGTCAACGTGCGAGTTGGTGTATGATTTTATATGCAGCTTAGGTGGCAAAAAAGCTATTACTAAAAACATAGCTAATTGCTTGTACACCGGAATAATGACAGATACCGGCTCTTTCAAATTTCCATCTACAAAAGCAAAAACACATCGCGTAATTGCCGATTTAATTGAAGCCGGAGCCGAAAATTCAAAAAACAACTCATTAATACATGACAACTATACATACGATAGATTAAAATTGCTTGGGTATAGTTTATACGAAAAGTTGAATGTTATGCCGGAAATTCACACTGCTTACTTAGGATTAACACAAAAAGAGCAAGACAAATTCAACTTTAAAAAAGGCGATACGGAAGGATTGGTTAATTATGCACTTTCAATTAAAGAAATTAAATTTTCGGTTTTCTTTACAGAACGAGACGGTAAAGTAAAAATGTCATTCCGCTCAAAAGGAGCTTTTGATGTAAATAAATTTGCTCGTAAACATTTTGATGGAGGAGGACATAAAAATGCCTCCGGAGCAAGTAGCAAATTAAGTTTAAAACAAACAATAGATAAGTTTTTAAAAGCTTTACCTGACTATAAAACGGAGCTTACCAGAAGCTAATAGTCGTTAGTTTTCCACTTACAACTAAAATCTTATATTTGCCACCACATAAATTTCAGGTAGGCTTAAATGCAAAAAAAGTTTGTTACAAATTTAGCGCTTCTATTATTTCTTAATTTACTTATTAAGCCATTTTGGATATTAGGGATAGATCGCTCTGTTCAAAATGCTGTAGGAGCTGCGGATTATGGAATGTATTTTGCTCTTTTCAATTTTTCTTTCCTACTGAATATTATTCTTGATTTTGGAATTACCAATTTTAATAATAAGAATATTGCTCAAAACAACCATCTTTTAACAAAACACTTTTCTAGCATTGTAGTACTAAAGATCATTTTAGCAGTTATCTATTTAATAATTACCATTATTAGCGGTTTTGTAATTGGATATGATGTAAAGCTTACCAAAATGCTCATTCTTTTGGCATTCAATCAGTTTTTAATTTCATTTATCATGTATTTAAGGTCAAATCTGGCTGGATTGCATCTATTTAAAACAGACAGTTTTGTTTCTATTTTAGATAGGCTTATTATGATTGCTATTTGTGGTGTTTTGTTGTGGGGCAATGTGTTCGATGTTCAATTTGATATTATTTGGTTTGTGTATTCACAAACAGCAGCTTATTTCTTTACAGCCTTAATCACGTTTATTATTGTAGTTAGAAAGGTGGACTCGCTTCAATTGAAATGGAGTTTCCCTTTTTCGTTAATGATTTTAAAAAAGAGCTTTCCGTTTGCTGTTTTAGTTTTATTGATGACTTTTTACAACAGAATTGATGCAGTAATGTTAGAACGTATATTGCCTGACGGAGAAGAACAATCAGGTATTTATGCACAAGCATATAGACTTTTAGATGCAACGAATATGATTGCTTTTCTGTTTGCGGGCATGCTACTTCCCATTTTTTCAAGAATGATTAAATACAAGGAATCGGTTGAACAATTAGTAAAGCTTTGTTTCACCTTGCTTATAACACTTTCGGTAATGGTAGCAGTGTGTTGCGCCTTTTATTCAGAAGAGTTTATGCATTTATTGTATAAACAGCATATTGAACTATCATCTCCGGTATTTGCTATTTTAATGTGTTGCTTTATCGCAACCTCTACAACATATGTGTTTGGTACATTATTAACCGCTAACGGAAATTTAAAAGAACTAAATACCATTGCAGCTTCGGGAATGGTTGTAAATATAGCACTCAATTTTTTACTCATTCCGGTTTACAAAGCAACCGGTTCTGCTATGTCAAGTTTGTTTACGCAAGTAGCAACTGGGCTTGCGCAAGTATTAATGGTACAATACCAATTTAGGTTTAATATAAATTATAGATTGCTTAGCAAACTAGCAGTGTATGTTTTTGGAGTAATTTGTATCAATTATTTTTCAAAAATGATGACCGAGCAATGGATGCTTAACTTTGTGGCATCTGCGGTGGGTTGTGTGGTATGGGCATTCTTAATTAGATTAATTAATATAAAATCTGCGATTCGTATTCTAAAATACGGATAATCAACACATTGAGCCTATAGAAAAAATAACTACTTTTAACATAAATTTAAAAAGTATGCAAAGTTCAAAGCAGTTTGATTCTTCCGACATTCTCTCATTTCTTTATTCACAAAGAAAACTTATTGGTAAAATTACCTTACTTGCAGTGGTTGTTTCTGTTGTTGCAAGTCTTTTACTTACACCTAAATATAAATCAACAGCAATTATTTTTCCAACAATGACTAATACTGTTTCCCGCAACTTGTTGGAGCAATACAATGGAGGCCAGCGTGATCATTTAGCATTTGGAGAAGAAGAACATGTAGAACAAACACTACAAGTCCTAAATTCAAACGAAATTAGAGATAAAATTGCTCAAAAATATAACCTATTATCCCATTACGGAATAAGTGCAAACGACTCAAAAGCCAATGATAAAGTAAAAAATGAATTCGAAGGTGCAGTTAAATGCAAAGCCACCGAGTACATGTCAATTAAAATTGAAGTAATTGATAAAAGTGCCGATACCGCTGCTCTTATTGCAAATGACATACTTGCATTTCTTGATAGCATTAAGTATAGAATGACAAAAGAAAGAGCTGTAGAAGCATATCAAATTGTAACTAAAGAGTATTTGGCAATTAAGAAAGAGGTAAATATGATGGAAGATTCTATGGAGACCTTTAGAAATATGGGTATTTATGATCATGAACTTCAAGTGCAGGAATATACTAGGGGATATGCAAAGGCAATTGCCGCAGGCAATGCCAATGCCGCAAAACAAATAGAGGAGAAATTAAATGTGTTTAAAGTGTATGGAGGTCGGTTTTTATCGTTAAAAGAAAATTTATGGGCTGCAAGAGGTCGGATGACAGTTTTAAAAGTAAAAATGGATCAAACTCAAGCAGATGTAGAAAATACATTACCTTATAAATTTGTTGTAAATAAGGCCGATGTACCTCAAAAAAAACATTCTCCAATAAGAAGTTTAATAGTACTTGTTACAGCATTTTCAGCTTTTGCGTTTACGTGTATTGTACTGCTGTTTAAAGAGAGATTTGGTCAATTAAGTAAATCGAACTAGTTTGTTTACCTTTTTCTTTAGAAAACAGTATATACTTCTTCTTTCTTGTATCTATATTTTAGGTGCAGCTTATGTTCTATTGTATCAAAGCTTTTATTTTTACCTGTATTGCTCCATACCAATATTACTTATTGCATTGTACTTGGCTTTTTTTCATTTAAACCATTTTTTTTACTTAATAGCACTTGTTGTACCACTATCTATTCCTTTTGAAAACTCTGCTATTCAGCTTGGATTAAGTGTACCTGCCGAGCCACTTATTATAGTGGCAACCATAGTTTTTATGCTAAAAAAAATCATGAACGGTGGTATAGATAAATCTATTTATACTCATCCTGTTACATTAGTTATTCTATTCAATATAGCTTGGATAGCAATTACTGCAATCGTAAGTGAAATGCCATTGGTTTCTTTTAAATTTTTGCTGGCAAGAATTTGGTTTGTAGTTGTATTCTATTTTTTGGCACTGGAAATTTTTTCTAATCTAGCTGCAATAAAAAAATATATGTGGATTGGTATTTCTACGATTCTTATTGTAATAGCCTATACACTTGTAAGCCATGCTCAGTTTGGTTTTGGAGAAAGGTCAGCCAATGCAATCATGTATCCATTTTATAACGACCACACTGCATACGCTGCAGTTTTAGTTATGTATCTGCCTTTCTTGGCTTACGCATTTTATACCAAAACTTATAATAGAACTCTTAATATACTAGCCTTAGGTCTTTTATTGATTTTTATAATTGCAATTGTATTTTCTTATACCAGAGCGGCTTGGGTGAGCCTGGCAGCAGCTATGGTAATTTTACTTTTTTTAAAACTGAAAATTAAATTTAGGACATTAATTCTGTTAGCATTAGTTGGAATCGGTTACTTGTTATTTAACAGTTCTGATATTTTGATGAAACTATCAAAAAACAAGCAAGATGCATCTGAGAATTTTACTGAGCATATTCAATCTATTTCTAATATATCATCAGACGCATCGAATGTTGAACGCATAAACAGATGGAAATGTGCCATTAAAATGTTTTTAGAACGCCCTGTTTTTGGTTGGGGACCGGGCACATATAGTTTTAAATATGCTCCTTTTCAAGAGGCAAAAGACAGAACTATTATCAGTACAAATTTTGGAACAGGAGGTAATGCACATAGCGAATATCTGGGGCCATTGGCAGAGAGTGGGGTATTGGGCGCTGCATCTATTCTAATACTGGTGTTTTTTATTTTTTCGTTAGGGTTTCGTATTTATTATGCTTCGCAGGATAAGGAAATAAGAACAATGGTTCTAATTCTATTCTTTGCTCTTATTACGTATTTGGTGCATGGTGTACTAAATAATTTTTTGGATACGGATAAAGCTTCCGCACCATTTTGGGGCTTTTTAGCAGCATTGGTTGCTATTGATATTCGACAGAATAAGAAAGACGAGCTACTTAAATCGACAGCTAAATAGCGCTATATCATCAATGTAAGGCATGTCGCCTTTAAAGTCAAGTACAGAATCTATTATTTTATTATTTAAAGAAGTCATGCTATTTCCTGCATTATCAAAAACTAAATCATTTAATCTATCGGTGCCAAATTCTTCTTTGTCCGTATTTTCAATTTCAACCAACCCGTCTGTATAGCAGTGAATAACAGAGCCCGGTTCTAATGTAACAATACCTTCTTTTATTTTACGCAAATCATCAAACATTCCAAGCCCTGTACATCCTATCGTTAAAAGACTACACGACTTTCCGTTTGTTATAACCGGAGGATTGTGTGCTGCATTTACGTAATTCAGTGTACGAGTTACCAAATTATACTTGGCAATGAACAGGGTAATAAATTTTTCTCCATTTGCATTAGCCATCACTTTTTTATTCAACTCCCTAATCAATTCGGTAAGCGAGCTTGAATAATTAATAAGTGCTCTTAAGTTTGCCTGGAAATTTGCCATCAACAGTGCTGCAGATACTCCTTTGCCGGAAACATCTGCCATACAAAAAGCTATTTCATCTTCACTTAAACGAATAAAATCGTAATAATCGCCTCCAACTTGCTGGTGCGGCAAATAAAATGCAGCCACTTCTAATTGTTTATCGTTGGGCAAACTGCTCGGAAACAACATAGATTGCATTTCAGAAGCAAGTTCCAACTCTTTTTTTACTGCGGCTTGACGTATGTTTTCTTTCGCAAGTTTTTTGTTTTCAATGGCAACAACAATAATATTGGTAAGTGTTTGTATAAACGGTAAATGCTTAATTGCAGGACTTACCTCTAACTTATCTTCAATATCGCCTATAAGCACGTAGGCTAAAGGTTGTGATTTATGAAAAACTGGAATAATTATCTCAAACGATGTTTCGTGAAGCTGAGCAGATAAATCTATTGTACTTATTTCTGTGATATGAATTAAGTCTCTTTCTACATTCAAATTTACGTATTCATTTCCCACACCGTATTTCATAATGCATTTCCACCCCAAATCATTACTAAACAAGGCTACTTTGCCAATGCTTAGTTCGTTTTTCAAGATGTCTTCGAACTTTAAGAGTAAATCTGCTGTAGTAAAATTGTTGTTTATAGCTTTAGTAACTTCTAGCAACGAATTAAGCTTAATATCTTTTATTCGTGTTGGTCTATTAGTTCTATTTGAATCTTGAGCCATAAAATAAGATGAATCGAATTACTAATATACCATTTTTGAAGAGCTTATGGTACTATTTTTTTTCGAACAAAGATGGAATTTGCTTAATCATAGCCATTTCCTTCATTTTTTCTCGAGCCTCGCCTGCAGGGCTGCCAAAATAGGTTTTATCGCCTTTTAATGTTTTTCCTACACCGGATTGTGCATATACCACAGCTCCCGCACCAATGGTTATTCCACTTGCTATTCCAACTTGCCCCCAAAGTGTAACCTTGTCTTCAATAACACAAGCCCCGGCTATGCCAACCTGAGCGGCAAATAAACACATTTTTCCAACAGTGGTGTCGTGTCCAATATGCACGTGATTATCAATTTTTGTTCCTTCTCCAATACGAGTATCTCCTGTAACTCCTGCATCAATAGTACAAGATGCTCCAATTTCTACATCGTTTTCAATAATTACCTTGCCGCAGGTTTGTAGTTTTTCAAAATGAGAAGCTCGTTTTTTGTAGTAAAATGCATGGCTTCCCAATACTGTATTACCGTGAATAATAACGTTGTCGCCAATTTCAACATTGTTGTAAATAGAAACGTTGGGATAGATTACCGTGTTTTTGCCAATTTTCACATTTTCACCAATATAAGCTCCCGGCATAACGGTTGCACTTACATCAACTATCGAATTTTTCCCCACCTGCAACGTAGAGTAGGAGCGAGGCGAAAAATGAGTAATTAGTTTATTTATATCTCTAAACGGATCATCAGAAATAATAAGCGCTTTGCCTTCTGGACATTCAACCTCTTTATTAATTAATATTGTTGTTGCTTTAGAGTTTAAGGCTTTTTCATAGTATTTAGGATGATCTACAAATGCAATATCGCCAGCTTCCACCACATGTATTTCATTTATTCCCGAAATTAAAAAATCCGGATTGCCAACAAACTTAGCTCCAATAATGGACGCAATTTTTTGTAGTGTTTGTGGTGGGTTTAGTTTCATTTAATATAAAAAAATGGATTTAATATCCTCCTTTATGACTTTCTTTAACTCGCTCTACGTAGGATCTTGTACGTGTATCAATCTTTAAATTATCGCCTTCATTTACAAATAAAGGAACATTAATTATTGCTCCGGTTTCAAGTGTAGCGGGTTTCATCGCATTGGTAGCCGTATCTCCTTTTACACCCGGTTCGGTATAGGTAACAACAAGCTCAACAAAGGTGGGTCCTTCTGCCAAAATAGCTTCGTCATTTTCGAATGCAATCTTAACTTCCATTCCTTCTTTTAAGAACTCAATTCCAGTCCCAAGCATATTTTTTTGTAAATATACTTGCTCAAATGTAGTACTGTCCATACACACAATAAAATCATTTTCAGGGTACAAATACTGCATCATTTTGTATTCTACACGTGCAATATCAACAGATTCGCCTGATCTAAATCTATACTCAGCAGATTTGCCGGTTTTAAGATTTTTCATTTTTGCTTGGTAAAAAGCACGCAAATTGCCCGGTGTACGGTGTATGTATTCAGTAATTTGACATAATTCTCCATTAAATCGAATTACGGTACCAACGTTGATGTCTCCTGTATCTGCCATAGTGAAATTAGTTTGTTATTATTTTAGGGCAAAAGTAAAGTATTTACTTTAAAGGACAAAACAGGTTTATTCTACTTGCCAGTCCTTATGAGTACGATAAACTGTTCCTTTAAAAAGTGCAACTACATCGTTTTGCTCGTTGGTAATATCAATTTGATAGATAGCAATTTTATCTGTTTTACTTAATTCTTTTGCCGTTGCGGTAATTGTTTCGCCCTCTTTTACTTGTTTAGTATGCGATATAGATGTTTCTATTGAAACACTCATTCTGCCGTAAGAATTAGAGGCAAATGCCAATGCGCTATCAGCAATGGAGTAGGTTATTCCTCCATGCGCAATTGCAAATCCGTTCAACATTTCTTTGCGTACCTTTAATTGCAACTTTGATTTTCCTTCAGATGCTTCTAAAACCTCTATTCCTAGCCATTGACTAAACCAGTCGGCCGACATCATTTTTTCTACTACTTTTTTTGCTAACGTATTCATGTATTCTATTTAAAAAAGTTTAGGAAATCGAATACTACTTTCAAAATCTAACAACCATTTTTTGCGATCAAGTCCCATGCTGTATCCTGTTAAATCTCCATTCTCACCAATTACTCGATGACATGGAATAATAATTGGAATTGGATTTTTGCCATTGGCATTCCCAACGGCCCGAGTAAGGTTTGAATCGCCTAATTTTTGAGCTAATTTGAGATAAGAGTATGTATAACCAAAAGGAATATCTAACAAAGCCTTCCAAACTTTTTTTTGAAAATCTGTACCGTATGGATTAATAGGAAGGGTAAAGGAGTTTCTTTTTTTTGTAAAATATTCTTCTAACTGAAGTATTGCCATTTCTCCAATCTCAGTTACTTGTGCCGGATTTTCATGCACATGATGGGTAAAGTAAAGCTTTGTTAAAGCCATGTCATCGTTTTCTACACAAATAGTTCCTAGTGGTGAATTGTAGAATGATTTATATGTAAGCAAAGGTTCCAGTTTAGTAGAATGTTTTGTTTTCTGATACCATTCGTTTTAGTAACACACAAGGTCGGTATCTATCTTCTTGGTATTCGTTATATAATCCGGTAAGTGTATTCAAAATCTTGGGCAATCCAATTTCATCAGCCCATTTCAACAATCCCTTTGGATAGTTTACTCCTTTAGTCATGGCGGTATCTATATCTTCTTTGGAAGCTAAGCCTAGATAAAATGAGTCAATAGCCTCGTTTATAAGCATGCAAATAACTCTTTCAAAAATAAAGTTTCCTAACTTTTCATCCATATTAGGAATTGGTAAAGTTGAATTTGCACTATAATCATAATAACCTTTGCCGGACTTGCGTCCAAATAATTTAGCTTCAAAAAGTCTTTTTTGGGTTAGGGAGGGTTTAAATCGAGGTTCGAAGAAAAATTGCTCCCAAACAGATTCAGTTACTTTATAATTAATATCATTTCCAATAAAATCCATTAACTCAAATGGTCCCATTTTAAATCCACCAAATTGTTTTAATGCCCAATCTATAGTTGCAAAATCAGCAAAACCTTCTTCGTACAAACGAATACTTTCTCCATAAAATGAACGGGCAACACGATTAACAATAAAACCAGGTGTGTCCTTAGCCAAAACAGTTTGTTTTCCCCAACTATCAATGAGTTGTTTTGCAGTTTTTGTGGTAGCTGCGTTAGTAGTAATGGCAGGGATAATTTCTACCAACGGCATAATAGGAGCAGGGTTGAAGAAATGTATTCCAATTACTCTGTTGTTTAGTTTGCAACTGGATGCAATTGACGCAATTGATAAAGAAGATGTATTGCTGGCTAATATACAATCATTGCTTACAATGCTTTCTAATTCAGTAAATAAATTTTGTTTTACCTCCAGGATTTCAACAATGGCTTCTATGATAAGACCACAATTTTTGAAATCTTGTAAGGACGAAACAAACTGTAAGTTCGACTGAATGGAGGATGCCTTTTCTGTTGTTATTCTTTGTTTTTCAACCAGCTTTTGTAGTGACAAATAAATTGCATCCTTGCTTTTTTGAAGAGCAGCAGTATTTGTATCAAAAATAAAAGTCTTGTGTCCTGCGGTTGCTGCTACTTGTGCTATTCCGCTGCCCATAGCGCCAGAACCGATTATACCAATTGAAATCATATTGCTATTATTTGTTTAAAAGTAAGCATTATGTAGTTATTTTGGTAGTGTTTCTGTTGGCAGTTAATTGATATTTTAAGGGAAAGGCTTATTGTCAAAAAAAACAGGCTACCTCAAAGAGGTAGCCTGTTTTTTTTCAAATTCAAATTCTTATTTCTATTTATGATTATAATCGTCCATTATCAGTCTTAATCCATCTTCCAGATTCGTATTAGGCTTAAATCCTGTATGTTTAAATAATTTTTCAGAGCTTCCAAATCTTCTTTCTACTTCGTAATCATACCTTTTTGTAGGAGCTTGTATATAATTTATTTGAGATTTTGAACCGGTTACTTTAACAATTGTATCAGCTAATTGCTTAATCGTAATTTCGTCTTCATTTGCAATATTGAATATTTCGCTAGCTCCTGCTTTCTCTGTTAATTGAAGACATGCTTCAATTGTGTCATCAATATAGGTAAAGTCGCGTGTTTGGTTTCCGTTCCCATAAACTGTAATAGGTTCTCCTGCAAATGCTTGCTCTAAGAAACGAGGAACAACCATTCTGTTGTCTTGTCTTTTTCCATACACATTAAAAAAACGTAAAGAAACAGAATCTAATCCTTTTTCTTCGTTTAATGCTTTTAAATAAATTTCGTTATAGCGTTTAGCTATTGCGTAACTAGTTCTTGGGTCTATTTGAATCGTTTCAGTTACAGATTTTTCAATAGCCGAATGTCCGTAAACGCCACTAGTAGAAGCATAAATTATTTTTTCTGTTTTATACAACATGGCGGCATCAACAATATTTTTCATGCCAATAATTTCGGTTTCCATTGTTTCTACCGGATTATCCGCAACCACATCAACACCTAAAACTGCAGCAAAATGATATATTAATTCACATCCTTTTGCATGTTTTAACACCAATTCTTTATCTCTTACATCTCCAGCAATAAAATTAATTGATGTAAGGATATTTTTTTCAAGTTTATTACCTCTTAAAAGAGAATCCAGAACAGTTACTTCATTCCCATCTTCCACTAATCGTTTCACTAAATGACTTCCAATAAAACCGGCACCACCTGTAACAAGTATTTTTTTCATTACTTAAACCTTTAAATTAAATTAATTATGAGTGTAAATATAAATTATTAAACTAAATCTAATACACTTGTTCAATAATTTGTTTCATCATTCGCAACTAGGTAATCTTTCAATAATATTTTATATTTGTTTCATTGCCCAGGTGGCGAAATTGGCAGACGCACCATCTTGAGGGGGTGGCGGGTAACCGTACGAGTTCGAATCTCGTTCTGGGCACAACTAGTTAGACAAAAGGAAAAATATATTTTAAAGCAACATTTGGTGAAAATTCAACTCTATTTTTCTTTTTTTTGTATTACTCTATCTTCATTTGCGCAAAAGGCTGTTGATACAGATGTTTGGGTTGGAAGAATAACAATATTAGATGCCATTAATCCGGTGTTTTCTACGCCCGTTAATCTTACTAATCGCAAAGGATATGACAACCAACCTTTTTTTGCTGCTGATAATCAGCGACTGTTTTATTCCACAACCATTAATAATCAAAATGATATTTGGGTTTATGATTTTACAGAGAATGTAAATATGCATGCAACCAAAACCAAGGAAAGCGAATTTTCTCCCAAAGAAACTCCAGACAAGCGCTACATTTCAACAGTTCGTATTGATTTAGATTCGGTACAACGTTTATGGAAATACGACCAAACTGATTTGACTAGAAAGTTTGAGGTGGATAAATCCATCGACTCGATTGGTTATTATACTTGGATTGCTCATAAATCATTAGCGTGGTTTAAAATTACGGAACCACCAAGTCTTTGGTTGCAAGATTTAGATAGCAAAAAGAGTATGTTAATTGCTAATAATTGCGGTAGAACATTTTTAGGATATGGTAACGATTCTTTAATTACTACTTTAATTATAGACGGGAAGAGAGTTTTTGCGATAGTACCATTAAAGAACACGAATAAAATTGAGTATTTGATAGATAGCCCGGATATGAATTCGCAAGACTTTGTTGTAATTGCTATAAACGGAAAAAAATATATTTGGACAAGTTTTGGTAAAAAGCTAGTCTCTTACGAGATTGGTTCTCCGGAAAGAAAGTGGAACACAATTGCCGATTTTACCAAATATGAAATAAAAACAATTAATAGGCTTGCAATTAGCAAAGATTTAAAAAGATATGCATTTTCGAGTGAAGAATAACTTAGACTTAAAAACAACTTTTATTTAATTGAGTATGAATTTTAAAGAATTTAATTACTATCGTCCAGATTTAGCTTCTATATCTAAAAATATTGACTCATTGTTAGTGGAATTTGAAAAAGCCGGAAACGCAAAAAGTCAAATGGAAATTATTGATAAAGTAAATGAAATAAGAAACGATTTTAATACACAACGTTCCATTGCAGGTGTAAAATATACGCAAGACACCACCAATGCCGATTATCAAGCAGAGCAAGATTTTTTTGATGAATTATCCCCTGCCTTTTTAGGTTTGGAGGTTAAGTTTTATGAGACAATTAGTAGGTCGAAATTTAAACAAGATTTGATTCTGAAATATGGCAATCAACTTTTTTCTGTTGCGCAAATGACTGTAGATACCTTTTCTGATTCTATTGTAGAGGAACTACAAAAAGAGAATCAATTAGGAAGCGAATACACTAAACTTTTAGGCTCGGCAAAAATAAAATTTGATAACAAAGAGCTTAACCTATCTGAGCTAGGCTCTTATTTAAATTCAAAAGATAGAACGATTAGAAAGGCTGCTAACGAAGCAAAATATAATTTTTTCAGTTCAAATAAGATTGAGTTAGATAGATTGTTTGATGACCTTGTAAAGGTAAGAGCATCTATTGCTAAAAAATTGGGATTCAATAATTTTGTTGAATTAGGCTATAAACGAATGTTAAGAGGCGATTACAACGCCCAGATGGTTTCTGATTATAGAGATCAAGTAAAAAAATATATTGTACCGCTTACAGAAAAATTGGCAGAAAAGCAGGCGAAACGAATTGGGTTAGATAAATTATATTATTATGACGAGGCACTTTCTTTTAAAAGTGGAAACGCTGTGCCTAAAGGTAGTCCGGATTGGATTGTTGACAATGCTAAAAAAATGTATAGTGAGCTTAGCCCCGAAACAGGAGAATTTTTTCAGTTTATGACCCAAAATGAACTACTGGATTTAGAATCTCGTTCGGGTAAGGCTGTTGGAGGGTATTGTACTTATTTTAGCAATTACAAAAGTCCGTTTATATTCTCAAATTTTAATGGAACTGCTCACGATATAATTGTACTTACGCATGAAGCAGGGCATGCATTTCAGGGTTTCTGCAGCAGAAAATTCGATGTTCCGGAATATAATTTTCCAACTTACGAAGCGTGCGAAATACACTCTATGAGTATGGAATTTCTTACTTGGCCTTGGATGGATTTGTTTTTTAAAGAAGATACAGACAAGTTTAAATATTCGCATGTTGCAAAATCTTTAATTTTTCTTCCTTATGGCGTTGCTGTTGATGAATTTCAACATTGGATATACGAGAATCCAAATGTTACTTCAACAGAAAGAAATGCGCAGTGGCGAAAGATAGAGCAAAAATATATTCCATACAGAAATTACGATGACAATAAATACTTGGAAGATGGTGGATATTGGCAGCAACAACGCCATATATACGAAAGTCCATTTTATTATATCGATTATACGCTTGCTCAAATTTGCGCATTTCAATTTTGGAAAAAATTTAATCAGAATAAGAAAGAAGCAATGTCAGATTATTTAGAACTCTGTAAAGCGGGTGGAAGTAAATCATTTTTAGAATTAGTAGAGATTGCAAACATAGATTCTCCGTTTAAAGAAGGTTGTTTGGAGAGTGTTGCTACAGAGGTTAATAATTGGCTTTTACAAGTTGATGATTCACGATTAAATTAAGATAAATTACATTGAATTTTTTACCACCTGAAATAGAGGAGTATGTAGAAAAACATACTAAAGAAGAATCGGATTTACTTAAAACTATTTCCAGAGAAACTTATGCAAAAGTATTGATGCCACGAATGCTTTCGGGGCATTTGCAAGGAAGAGTGCTAAGCATGTTTAGCAAAATGATTCGCCCACAAAATATTTTAGAAATAGGAACCTACACCGGTTATTCTGCTATTTGTTTTGCCGAAGGGTTACAAGAAAACGGAAAACTAATTACAATAGATATTAACGAAGAGCTTGAAACAACTGTAAGAGCGCATTTTAATAATTCGAAGTATGCTGAAAAAATTGAGTATCGCATTGGCAATGCATTAACAATTATTCCGGAACTAACTCAGAAATTTGATTTGGTATTTATTGATGCCGACAAAATAAACTATTCTACTTATTTCGATTTAGTATTTGATAAACTTAATGCTGGCGGTTTTATTCTTGCAGATAACGTGCTATGGAGCGGAAAAATATTGATGGATGCTGCAAAGATGGATGAGGATACAAAAGCGATAAACGATTTTAATAAAAAGATAACGGCTGATAGTAGAGTAGAAAATGTTTTATTGCCTATCAGGGATGGTATAATGGCAATTCGTAAAAAATAATTGTCAATTTCTATTTGTGTAACCCAATTTGAATACCAACGTTTATTCTTGGCAATTCAGGGTAAATAAATTGTTTCTTAAAAACATCTGTGAGCCTATAAGAACAATAAATAAGATATTTATTAAATCCTAGTCTAAAATTTAACCCGTAAATAAAATCGTTTGTGTAAACCAAGTTATTATTTATTGATTTTGTCTTTCCTGCCCCGGATTGATTGGCTGTTTCAAATTTGTTTATCATAACGTATTTTGCATTATACACCCATTGGGCATATCCTCCAATATCAATAAATGTTCCTACATGATTTCCTCTTTTCTTATTTAGGTTAAAACGATTATATATCTCACCCTGTATCGCAGGGAGGGTAAGCCAAGCTTTGTTGTTGATACTTTTGTAAGGAAATATGGTAAGTGAATCTTGTTGAATGTTAAATCTATTCATTAAAAAAGAAACATCAAATCCTGCTGCATAAAAACTAGCTATTCTTCTTTTATATCTAAAGCCATACATCAGTTGCAAGCCACTTTTAACCTCTAATTCAGGCTTATCTGTTTTCCCAACTAAAACTCCAGCCCCTAAATACATGTGGTAATAGTTTTTCTTATTGGGACCATACAGTGTAGGTTTCTCATCCTCAAGTACATTTTGCTCAAGCAATATTTCTTGCGAAAATGAAAGAACAGAGATTAAAAAAAAAGATATAACTAATAGATTCTTCATTTACTTAATGGTATATGTTATTGTATGTTTCTGGTAATGGAAGCGAAGTGTAGTACCAACTTCAAAGTCTGATATAACAAGCCGCACAGGTTGTTTGGAGCTAACTTTAATTAGATAATATTTGCTAAGATATCCGGCTTTGTTTTCAATATGATAGAATAAATGGTTTTGATAACTATTTTCTTTTCTACTCTCGTTGGTAGTATTTACATAACTATCATTCACTGTTACTTCTAAAACTCCATTATTTTCAATTAATTCAAAGGATTCAGTAGGGAGGGGCGTGTTACTTTTTTGCATAAATTTTTCTGCTTGAGGCACACCATACCCATGAGCATAATCGAAATAAGGATATAAATCGCCCGATTTTTGAACAGTATCAAATAATTGCATTGCGGTAAAATTTTTATTCATACTTAGTACACATGCCGCAAATCCTGCAATTAAAGGACTTGCAAAAGATGTACCCTGCGTAACCTCTAATCCTTTTTTGCCCGCTGCAATTACTTTCCCTAAAGCACAAACATTGGGTTTAATTTTTTTTTCACTATTCGGACCAAAAGAGCTAAACGAAATACGATAGTCTGTGTCGGGATCTATTCCGCCAACCGCTAAAACACTGTCTGCATCTGAGGGGGTTATAATGGTCTTCCAATTATCGCTACCCTCATTTCCAACTGCATTTACAACTAATATACCTTTCTTAACAGCTAAATTAGCAGCTTTGGAAACTAAGCTAGTGTGCCCATCCATCTCTGTTGTAAAATATCTTTTATTTGTATAACCAAGTGAACTGTTAATGATGTCAGCCCCATTTTTGTCAGCCCATTCAACAGCTGCTAGCCAATTTTCCTCTTCAGAGAATGGTTCTCGGTGGCCATATTCAGTTCGTGCCAATAAAAATTCTGCTTCTGTTGCAAGTCCAATATATTTTGTGTTCGACTTTCCTGCAATACATGATAAAACCATTGTTCCATGCTGATTGTAGGAGTAAACAAAATCTCTGTTTTTTACAAAATCGTATGTTTTTATAAATCCACCTCGTTTTCTTATATGCTCAAAACAAGGATTTGTATCTACCGTTGGAAAGCCGGCATCAAACACCGCTATTCGTATTCCTTTGCCGGTATTATTCGAGTTTATAAATAAATCTCCTTGCATTCTATTTAGTTGCCGTTGCAAAATTTTTTCGTGTTCTACTTTAAGCACTGTATTGTAGCTCTCTTCAACAGTTGATAATTGAGCTTGTGTATGTATAGAAACTACTTCTCTTACAAATGAAAATTTCTTCACCTCATCTATTTGATTCGTATTGGCAAATACAGTTACCGCATTAAACCATCTCAGTTGTTTTCCAATAGAATCAACACTGTTTTGGGTTTTAGCAACGTAATTTTGGTTAATAGGGAAATCGGTACTATCGTATAAATTTATACCGTGCTTAATTCTTCTTTCTATGGCTTTTGAATCAAAATAAGTATATGGATTAAAAGTGCTGCCATTCTTGTCAGAAAAAAAAACCAAGTACTTTTCTTGACATTGAACAGGTAAATACAAAATAGCAAATACAAAAAGCAACCTTTTCATTGATACTTGAAAGTACAATTTTAAAATCAATTTTGTTTAAGAATCTAGCCAATAGCTATTATTTTCTGTACATTTAATGTAGTTATGATTATAAAAAAGCACGTTTTATTTTTTCTCCTATTTATTCCTGTTGCTTTTTTTTCTCAACAATACAGCTTTGTCAATTACTCTATTAATCAAGGATTAGCTCAATCTCAGGTACAAGCAATATGTCAAGATAAAAAGGGCTATTTGTGGATAGCCACATTTGGTGGGTTGAGTAGGTTTGACGGTAGAAACTTTAAAAATTTTTTTAAGACTGAAGGCTTACCTGATAATGAGATAACAGCTTTATTATGTGATAGCGCTAATCAGCTTTGGATTGGGACAACTTCCGGTTTAGCAACGTACAATAATGAAAAAATATTTACTCCAAAGATTTTAGAAAATACGTTTGATAAAACGATAATAAAGTCAATAGCTCAAGGTAGTTCCAATACTATTTATATTGCAACCAAAGAAGAAATTTTTTCTTATTACCCTTTAAAAAATCAACTTAACTCAATTTGCAAAATTAACTCAGCAAATAATTTATTTGAAAAAATATTTATTGATAGAAATCAAAATATTTGGGTCGCAACGAAAAATGGATTGCTAAAAAAAGATGCTAATAGCAACTCTTTTGAACAAGTAAAAACAATCGATTCAACTATTCATGTTTTATCTATTTCCGAAAAGGATGGGCTTCTTTGTTTGTCTACAAAGACAGATGGAGTAATTTATATTAGTAGTACAACAGGAATAATTTCCAACAAACAATCTTTCCCGGAATATTTGCCAAACATATATACTGATTCGGAAAAAAACAGTTGGTTGTCATCTCAAGAAAAATTATTTAAAATTCAAAATGATTATTCTATAAAGGAGTACTCAACCCAAAACGGATTACCAACTAATCTTATTAATTGTGTTTTTGAGGATAAAGAGCATAATATATGGATAGGAACAGATGGCAGCGGATTAGTAAAGTTTTTAGGCGAAAAATTTATATCCTATAAAAAGCAGGATGGTTTATCAAACAATGCCGTAATGTCTATAGCACAAGACAAGCTGAATAACTTATGGATAGGAACTTACGGTGGTGGGATAAATAAACTTGAAAATGGTCAATTTAAAAAAGCGATAAACAATAGCGCAATTGCAAATGAGATTATTTATAAATGCTTTATTGATAACGCAGGGAAACTTTGGTTTAACACTGCTGATAAATTTTATTCCTACAACCCAACCTCAAATAAATTGACAGAAGAGATTATTGGAGTTAAGGAATTCGTTTTGTCCATGTATCAGTCAAAAAACAATACGTATTATTTAGGTACATGGTTGGGTTTGTATGAATATAAAGGAACCGGAAACGCCAACCTTATAAATAGTTGCAATTTCGATTCGGAACACATAAACGATATTTTTATTGATAACAAGAATCAACTATCTATTGCTTCTAGCGGTGGAGTGTGTTTCCTTAATGGGAATAATAGTAAAAGCTATACAGTAAAAGATGGATTGTGCGATAATTTGGTGTATAACATCAAGCAAGATTTTAAAGGCAATTATTGGATTGGAACAAATGCAGGCTTAAATATTTTAAAGAATGATAAAATTGATACTCTTGTTTTTTCTGACAATCCTGCTGCCAATCGAATTGTAAGTACTTATATTGATAAGAAAAATAATTTTTGGATTGGTACTTATTTTGGACTTTATAGATTTGATTTGAATGAGTACTATTCAGAAAACAAACCGTATAAAATTCAAAACTATTCTATTTCTGATGGTGTATCATCGCTAGAGTTTAATCAAAATGCAATTTGGGGCGATTCTTCCGGGGATATTTATTTTGGAACAGTAGATGGTTTATTAAAATATCAACATGAAAAAGACAAAAAAACAAACGTTTTACCCGAAGTTATCATTTCAGGTATAAGATTATTTTTACAGAAAAAGGATTTAACCGATTTTTCAAGTGGAATAGATTCAAAAACCGGATTACCATTAGATTTAAAATTAAATTTTAAAAACAACTACGTAACCATTGATTTTAATGCAATCTATTTTACTCACCCCGAAAAAATTCGATATAAATTTAAATTAGATGGATTCGACTCCGATTGGCTTCCCGCAACAGAAGCTAATTTTGCCACCTATTCAAATCTTTCGGAAGGAGAGTATGTATTTTATGTTACTACATCCATTGATGGCTATAACTGGTTAGAACCTGTTACTTTTAAATTTACAATTACACCTCCTTTTTTTCGAACATGGTGGTTTATCTTGTCGTGTTTTATAGCCTTGGTTATTGCAACATGGTTGATTTACAATTGGCGTCTAACTGTGGCAAAAAGAAAACGATTAACTCAACAATTGTTGTATAGATCTAAATTACTTGCACTAGAACAGCAAACATTAAATGCAAGTATGAACAGGCATTTTATTTTTAATTCATTAAACTCTATTCAGTACTATATAAATAGACAAGATAAGCTTGCTGCAAATAAGTATTTAACCAGTTTTGCCAAATTGATAAGAAAAAATTTAGACAGTTCTCAAAATAATTTTGTGCTTTTGAAGGAGGAGTTGGAGCGGTTGCAGCTTTATATTTCTCTCGAACAGATGCGTTTTACTCGTTTCGAGTATGAAATAGTTGTTTCTCCGGAGGTAAATACCGAAGAAGTGCAAATACCACCCATGATTATTCAGCCATTTGTTGAAAATAGTATTTGGCACGGTTTATTGCCTTTAGAAGAAGTGGGAAAACTAAGTATTTTTGTTAATATGCTAACCAGTAGCGAGTTATGCTTTGTTATTGAGGATAATGGAGTAGGTATTGATGCCAGTTATGAGAAAAAAACATTATTCCCAACCGAGCACGATTCAAAAGGAACAGAAATAACTGTAACCCGAATCAATTTATTACGTAAAATGACAGGAATGAAGATTGAAATTAAAGGACCATACGATTTAAAAAATGAGGGGAAAAGAGGCACGAGGGTTGAAATTGTGATTGAATTAAAAAAAAATGTATAAACTATTGACTAATATGAAAAAATGTTATATATTTGATATAAGAATGAAAAAGTATTTATACATATCATTAGTTGTTTTCTTAGCATTCCAGTCATGCAAGAAGGAAGAATCAATAAAACCGTCTTGCGATAATAAGACTTCTAAACCAATGGAAGGCGCTAGAATATCCGGAGATGTTTCTTCTACAACAGTTTCTACAAATGAAACTGAAACAGGTGGCGATATTACCGTGTCTAAAGACAAAGACAAAGGTAATGGTGGGGGTACTTCCTCAACTAAGCCTACCGTTAAGAAGTAATTTTCATTTTATTCCCATTATTTTCTAAAATCAGTATTTCATTTACAAATTGGTACTATATTTGATTACTATTTTGTAGATGCGAAATCTTCTTTACATAATCCTATTTATTTTTCTATTATCCGCCACTACGGATAATACGACCTCCCCCGAAGCTGTAAATGCAAAAGTAAAGACTGTTTACATCTATAACTTTACAAAATACATCGATTGGCCTCAAGAATATAAATCAGGAAACTTTACGATAGCAATTGTTGGCTCTAATCCATCTTTAATTGCGGAACTTACTAAAATGGCTTCTACCAAAAAAGCCGGATTCCAAGATTTTGAAGTTAAACAGTTAACTAGCATATCTTCAAAAGATAAATACCAC
Source organism: Bacteroidota bacterium (assembly GCA_017303975.1). NCBI lineage: Bacteria > Pseudomonadati > Bacteroidota > Bacteroidota bacterium. Next base: position 17,951 of record JAFLBG010000026.1, on the reverse strand, counting down.
ATCTTATTTATTAGTCCCGATACAGAAATATCTGTAAGTGATATAAGCTCTAAACTAAAGGGAAAGAGTACTCTTTTAGTTACTGAAAAAACCGGATTAGCCAAACAATGGTCGGCAATAAACTTTGTGGTAAAAGATAATAAGCAAAAGTTTGAGCTTAATTCGGCAAACGCAGAGAAATACAAATTGAAAATTAGTTCGAATTTAAAATCATTGGCATTGCCTGCTGAATAGATATGAATTTTTACAATAAAAATATCATTTTGTTTGCGTTGCTTTTAAAGGCAGGTATGGGCTTTGCTCAATATGATTTGGTGGATAAAGCGCAAAAAGCTGTTCAGGCAGGAAAAATAGATAGTGCTTATATTTACATATCCAAAACGGTAGATCATCCTGAAACAAGCAAGGATGCATTTGTTTGGTATGTAAAAGGATTTATATTGAAAGAAATATCAAAACAAAACGATGCCGGCACTGGAATGGGGCAATATCGAACAGATGCCATTAAATGTTTAACAAAAGCGCTGGAGTTAGATGTAACTCAAGAACACACCATCAACATAAAGAAGGTAATAGCAGCATTGGCATCTTCGTTTCAAAAGGAATCCGTAAGGTTGATGGATACAAGTAATTTTATGCTTGCTATAAAAAATTACGATCAATTTAAAAGCGCAAAAAAAATAGCAGATCCAAATTTTAATTTCAAAGAATTTGATCTTCAATTTTATAATGGGCTAGCTAGTGTGTATAGAGACATTTTTGAGGCCAATCAAATAGTAAATAGTAAGTGTTTTGATTTGGCAATAGAAAATTATGGCAAAGCAATTGAGTTGGATGCAAATGATTACAGTCCTTATTACAATATTGGTAGTTTGTATTATAACAAAGGCGTTACGGTTATAAATCAAACAGATTATTCAACAGATCTTGCTGAAATAGAAAAAGTACAAGATATAGCTGCTAATTATTTTAAGAAAGGATTACCATATTTTGAAAAGGCGTATATGTTAAATTCGAAAAAAATAAAGGTAATTGAAGCGTTAGAAGGAATTTACTACACACTAAACGATCAGGAAAAATCTGAAAAGTTTAAAGCGGAAAAGAAGAAAATAGAGGGAAATTAGTATCTTAATACCCATAATCATGGGTAAATTTAATTTTTCGGTAGGAAGAAGAATTGGTTTAGGGTTTGGAATACTTATATTCTTAACCCTTATTGCCTTTATATATACACTATACATTACAAAAACAAGTAAAGAAAAAACCGACAAAGTTGTTGATGTTTACTTGCCTTCGGTAAATGAGCTTAAAAATTTTTACTCTCAAATTACAGAATCTAGAAATTTATTATTGAATTGGGTTTATTCTCAAGAAGACGATGATCCACAAAAGGATAAACTTAAAATATTGTTAGATATAGATTATCCAAATTTGAAAAAGAGGCTTAAAAAGCAATCTGGCAGCTTTGCTCCCAAAGAAGCTAATTCTCTTTCTGGTATAATAACAAGCACAGATCAACTTTATGATGTTTATAAGAAAGAGATTATGTCTCAACTAAACTTTTTTTCCGCATATGAAGATGGATATCTTATTCTTTCGCGTCAAAATTTAGCTAAAGAAGATCTTAAAGATTCTACAGATAAAATATTAATTCAATTAAATGATTTAATTACAACCCAAACAGAGAATGCTGAAATTGAGACGAAAGAGATGGTAACTTCGTTTAATTTTTTGGAATTGTTGGTAAAGTATCTGGGAATTGTTTTAGCTGTAGGAGGTTTGTTTATTGCTATTTATACGGTTAGGAGTATTGTAAACCCTGTGGCAAAGCTTAAAGGAATGTTATTGTTAATGGGAAGAGGGGTTTTACCTAAAGAAAGAATAGAGGGGAGAAATGATGAGATTGGTGAGATGTCTGATGCATTAGTGGGTCTTGTAGATGGACTAAAGCGAACAACAGATTTTGCCTATGAAGTTGGGGCAGGAAATTTTGATGCAGTTTATAAACCATTAAGTAACGAGGATACGCTAGGACAAGCGTTATTAAAAATGCGTACCGATTTAGCAGAAAACGAAAGAGTACTTGAAAGAAAGGTGGTAGAACGTACAGAAGAAGTTGTAAGACAAAAACAAGAGATAGAGGAGAAGAGTGTTGCATTGCAAGATTTATACAAACAAGTAACTGACAGTATTAAGTACGCTTTAAAAATTCAAGAAGCTATTTTGCCTCCTGATAGTTTAGTAAAACAATTGTTGCCACAAAGCTTTGTATTATATAAACCTAAGGATATTGTGAGTGGTGATTTTTACTGGATAAATCAAAAGAATGGAAAAGTTTTATTTGCAGCTATTGATTGTACCGGGCACGGGGTTCCTGGAGCATTTATGTCTATTGTAGGATATAATTTACTAAACCATGTGGTTGTTCATACTGATAAAATTACTCCTGGAGATGTTCTAGATGCCTTGAATGAAGGTGTTAGCCAAACATTACACAATACCGAAGAAGTAGCTAAAGCAAAAGATGGAATGGATTTGTCTTTTTGCTCTATAGACTATGAAAATTTAGAGTTACAATTTGCTGGGGCATACAACCCTTTGATTGTAATAAGAAACAATGAAGTAATAGAAATTAAAGCAGATAAGTTTCCAATTGGATTTTATGTTGGAGAAGAACGACCTAAGTTTAACAATCATGTTTTAAAGCTACAAAAGAACGATACAATTTATATTTTTTCCGATGGCTTTGCAGATCAATTTGGAGGACCTTTGGGCAAGAAATTTATGGTAGGTAGATTTAGACAATTACTATTAGAGGTGTCTAAACAGCCTATCGATTTGCAAAAGGAAGTAATTAACAAGGCATTTGAAGATTGGAGACGAACAAAAGAACAGGTAGATGATATTTTAATTTGGGGTGTAAGAGTTTAGTTGAGTGTATTAAAAATGTGAAATTTAGTTTGATTTTTTTTAGCATCAACTGTTAGTGTATCTGATGTAGTTCTTTGTGTTCCGGACGCCTTTAGCAACAAATTATTTTTCCCTTCATTAAGTGGTACTCTTACATAATTGATAGATTGGGGTAACATTTGCCAATTTCTGGTATCTGCATTTTCAGTAAGTGCATTAAATAAATTAACGGCTGCCCCTAATCCTTCATTTTGATTTTCAGCCATTGCTTCTGCAGCAAGTTTAAGTGCTGTTCTAGCAAGCATTGTTCCAATTTCTTTAAGCATTCTATCTTGCAATGACCTGTAAGCTATCGCCTCAATATTTTCTGCAGTTTCAAAATTTGTTGATTGTGAACCGTTTTCAATAGATGCATTTGTATAAATGCGCGCTCGCGATATAAAGGTTGGATAACTCACTTTAAATACTTTCAAATTAATTAGTTTGTCATTTTTCTTTTGATCATTTCCTAAGTATACTGGTATTGTTAATCCCAACTCAAGATTGGTAAACGTACCAAACCCTCCGGAAATAGAGGAAAGAATAAAACTAAAATCTTTTGAATCTTTAACCGGGCCTAAACCGTTGTTCCAAAAACAAACTAAAGAGGTTGTGTTATCATTTTTATCATACGTTATACCAAACTCTTTTTCGTATTGCGAACTTTCACTATAAAATCCATTTAAATAAGCAGTTCTAATTAAATCTTTTTTTAGCTGATTGGGAACATCTGTATTTAACATTCTTACATAATCATCCCGGTATATTTCATAGGCATTTCTATATGCAATAAAAGCACTGTTGTAATCTTTTTGCGCATCGTAAATTATACCTAAAAGTAAATGAGAAAATGCATCACGACTGTATTTGTTTTCTTTTTTATAGTAGTCTGTAATCTTTTGCATTTTCAATTGCATTCGTTTGCATTCAACGAGTGCTTCGTCTAACATTCCCATTTGCAAATAATTCAATGTGCTATAGTAATGTATTAAGAGTTGCTCGAAATTTTCTCCTCTATATGGCTGAACAGAAGGATTACTAACAAATTCAACAGGTTTGAGAGCCCACTTAGTTTGAAAATCTTCTATATAATAATCAGCCTTTTGAAAATAGATATTACTCTCTTTATATTTTTTTTGTAAATGGAGAATAGTTCCTTTATTCATGTAATAAAGCAATCTGTTTTTCTTCCTCTTTTCCCATTTTTTGGTACTTAACACTTCTTCCGCCTTTGCATAGTTTTTTTGCTCAAAAGCAGTCATTAAAACGGCATTTCTTTCGTAATAACTAAAGCAGCCGGATAACAGAATACCGAGGCAAGCAATTATGAATAAAAAAGAAAAATATACTCGAGAATGCATGGGTGTACTTTTTTAGAGAGCTGAAAAATAAAAACACCTGCTTAATTCTATTTAATGCAGGTGTTTTTATTTTTAGTTTTCAAATTGTAAAAGAATTAGATTAATTCTTTACTGTTTTCTTTATTTCCTTGTCTCCAATCCAAACAATTTCATTGGTTTGAATATTGGTTAATTCTAAATTTGTTTTATAGAATACAACTTTATCTCTCTTGTAAGAATCAACAACAGAGTTTATTGTGCCTTGCATCATAAAATCTGCTCCAATTTCTAATCCCCATTTTTTCATGGTTGATTGAGAAGAGTTGTCTTGTTGGTCAGCACGCTCTCCACGCACTTGCTCACGTTTTTCTCCACCTTGCACAAGTCGCACCTGATTCGATTTTATAAAAGATTTTTCTATGTCTTTCATAAAAACCTCGGCCTCTATTTGTTCGTGGCTTTTGTTTTTAACAAAACCTACAATTACTACAGGTTTTTTTCCTCCGTTGGCTTGCATGTAGTCACTCAACCACTTTTCTCCTAGCACTTGTTTTATCATTTCGTCTGCAACCATTCTTGAATCTACGTCATTCCATCTGCCACTTAAATCAATCTGTTTTTCGGGCTCAACACGTGTTACTTTACGTTGACAACCTGTTACTACTAGTGCTAATATTAAAGAGGCACTTAAAATAATCTTTTTCATGTTTTTTTATTTTTTTAAATATGCTATTCCTTTTAATTTTTAGCAACTAAAGAGCTAAATGGGTTAACGGAGTAACATGCTGTTTGGTTAGAAGAATCTACTGAATTATTTTGTTTTAGTTAAATTGTTTATGATATATTTCATTATCTCAATAATAAATACGTGCCTAAGCCTAAAAGACCAAGTGTGGTTGCAGTATTTAAACCTCTTCTAAAGTAAGGGGTGTAACCCATGTTAAAGTTATCGTATGGAGAAAAAGGGCTATAGTAGTTGTAATTGTATGGATTATACCCAAACGAATTATTGTAATAACCGTTACCCCAAAATAGACCACGGTTGTTAATTCTAGCCATTCTTCTATCTTGACGCCATTCTTTTCTTTGCATACGTCTTTCTTTCCTTATTTCCATATCATCAATAGCCTTGTATGTAGCTTGAATAGTAGTACTTTCGCTTTTTGTTAAATCGTCTTTTACTGTCATGTATTTATCCATACTTTTTCTGTAATTCGGATTTTGATCCGGAACTAATTCGTCTTGTGCACTGGTAGTATTAAATACTGCAACCAATGAAGCTAAAATGGTAAGTTTCTTTATTATTTTCATTTTTGTAAGTTTTAATCTACTAACAATATACCAAATAGCGTGCCAAAAGTCAAAAAACAGCAATTTTATTTGTGCGATTAACTTTAGAGTTTTGTATATTTAGCCTTATAAATCAAGCAATTGTGGAAGTTTTTATTGACAATACAGACGATTTAGGAAAAGCCGCAAAATTGCTTTTACCATACTTAAAAACACATTCTATTGTTGCTTTTTACGCAGCTATGGGAGCTGGCAAGACCACTTTTATTAAGGAAATATGCGCTGCATTAGCTGTTACTGATTCAGTTACAAGTCCTACGTATTCAATCATAAATGAGTATAGAACAGCTGCCAATAAACCAATTTATCATTTTGATTTTTACAGAATAAATTCAATACAAGAAGCTATTGATATTGGGTGTGAAGATTATTTTTTTAGTGGTAATATCTGTTTACTGGAGTGGCCGGAAAGAATTGAAAGTTTGCTCCCTGGTAATTTATTAAAAGTAAAAATAGAAGTGATTTCCGAAGCAAAAAGAATGATAAAAATTGTTGAATAAAATGTATGGCAATGATATATGTCCTCTATTATCTTAACCTAAATTGTTACATTTGAACTATCTCAAAAATATAATTGCGTGAAAACATCAAAAGAACTAATGGCTTCTTTGGCAAGAGGTGTAATGCTTCCACAAGAAGAAATGCTTGAAATAGCCAAGAAGAAAGGTAGCTTATATATTGGAATTCCAAGAGAAACATCTTTTCAAGAAAACAGAGTAGCGTTAGTTCCTGATGCTGTAGGAGTGCTGATTAATAACGGGCACAGAGTATTGGTGGAGACCAATGCAGGAAAAATGTCCAATTTTCAGGATAACGATTATAGCGAAGCAGGAGCAGAGATTGTTTATACAACTGAAGATGTGTATAAAGCTGATATTATATTAAAAATTGCACCGCCAACGTTAAAAGAAATAGAGTATATGCAGCCTAAGCAAACGCTTATTTCTGCATTACAACTTACCGTTCAGCCTGAAAATTATGTAAAACAATTGATGGCAAAACGCGTTACAGCCCTTGCATTTGATTGGATACAAGACGAAGAAGGGGTATACCCTGTAATACGCTCTATGAGCGAAATTGCAGGTGGAGCATCTATATTAATTGCTGCTGAGTATCTAAGCAACGTAAATAATGGACAAGGTTTAATTTTAGGAGGGATTTCCGGAATTTCGCCAACAGAAGTTCTAATTTTAGGAGCAGGTACAGTAGGGGAGTTTGCAGCACGCACAGCTATGGGTCTTGGAGCTCAAGTAAAAGTTTTTGACAACTCTGTTTATAAACTACGAAGACTGCAGAGCAACCTAGGAATGCCAGTATTTACATCTATTATTCAACCTAAAGTATTGGCAAAACATTTGAAAACAGCGGATGTTGTAATTGGTGCTATAAGAGCAACGCAAAAAAGGACTCCACTGGTGGTTACTGAAGAGATGGTGGCTGAAATGAAAACCGGTTCTGTAATTATTGATGTTAGTATTGATCAGGGTGGATGCTTTGAAACATCTCGTGTAACAAATCATACAAATCCTGTATTTAGAAAGCATGGAGTAGTGCATTATTGCGTACCTAATATAGCTTCTCGTGTTTCTCGAACAGCCTCTTATGCCTTTAGCACTATATTTTCGCCCATATTATTGAGTATTGGAGAAGAAGGTGGAGTGGAAAAAATGCTTAAGTCTACCTCGGGAGTTCGAAATAGTGTTTACATATACAATGGTATTTTGGTAAATAGATATTTAGGAGAATTGTTTGAAATTCCGCATAAAGACATTGATTTGTTTATGTCCGCCATATAATATTCTATGAATATCTATTCAGTTAACACAGGTCTTTTTAAATTAGATGGTGGTGCAATGTTTGGTGTAGTGCCTAAATCAATTTGGAATAAATTAAATCCTGCAGATGAAAATAATATGTGTACTTGGGCGATGCGGTGCATGCTTATTCAAGATCACAATCGGTTAATTTTAGTTGATACCGGATTAGGTAATAAACAGAGTGATAAATTTTTTGGCTATTATTATTTGCATGGAGACGACACTCTAGAAAAATCGTTTCACAAATTAGGATTTTCGTTAAATGATGTAACGGATGTGGTATTAACACATCTTCATTTTGACCATTGTGGTGGCGCGATAAAATGGAATACTAACAAAACTCATTACGAACCCGTTTTTAGAAATGCAACCTATTGGAGTACCACAGAACATTGGGATTGGGCTGTTAATCCAAACGCAAGAGAGAAGGCTAGTTTTTTAAAAGAAAATATATTGCCAATACAGGAAAGTGGTCAATTAAAATTTATTGATAAAACCAAGAATAACGAATTAGGAAGTTCGATATCCATGCATTTTGTAAACGGACATACCGAAAGCATGATGCTTCCTATGATAAAATACAAAAATGAAACAATTGTATTTATGGCAGATTTAATGCCATCTATAGGACATATTCCTGTTCCGTATGTAATGGCGTATGATACAAGACCACTAGTGTCGCTAAGCGAAAAACAGGAATTTTTGCAGCAAGCTGTGAAAAATAATTACACCTTGTTTTTTGAGCACGACCCAATTCATGAATGCTGCAAAATTGAAACAACAGAAAGAGGCTTTATAGCTACAGAAGCATTTATGCTGAATAGTTTATAATCAATATTTCTATATTCAATTTATATGTGGGAAATTGTTTAAAATGTTTCTTTTTATTCCACTATTAGTTTAAATGCAACTGTTTTAAGTTCTTCAGGAGAGTTAGATAAGCATTTTCGTTAATTAGAAATTGTAAAGCTATTTTGTGCCCCAATTATTGTTTTCGTAAAAATTGAATTGATTAGTAGTTGTATTATAAATAATTGTTCCATTGATTGGCAATAGTGCGTTCCTCTCAGTAGTTGTCATTCTCGGTACAATTAATCCACCTTCCGTTGATTGTATATCCAATGCTCCTTGTGGTTGAGTGGCGCCTATACCTATTCCAACTTTATTGTCAAAACGTACATCTCCCTTTGTCCATAAACCATAATTTACACTTCCCTCTGTAGGTGCTCCTGCAATTAATACAGAGGCAGCGCTGCCTAAATTAACAGATGTTCCTAAAGTAATGTTGGGTTCGTCTACTCTTAAAGAGGCGATGGTTGAGCTGGAGTATCCACTAGGTATATTAATACCATCACTTTCTATTAAGGCCATATAGGTATCGTGCCCATTTGCCGTAGTAATTTGTCCTCTTACGCCTAATTGCCCGGCTCTACCGGTTGCGGTAAAAGTTCGTGCAGGTCTTACTGTCCAGTCTGCATCGGGAGAACCAAAATTTCCAACAAACAAGGCCCCATCAATTTTTAATACATTAGGATACGTTCTATACATTGAAACATCATTATTGCCTATAGTAGGCCCCCATGAAAATTTTGAGGTACCGAAATCGAAACTGCCGTTTGCATTAATTCTAGCTCTTTCTATAGACGCACTTCCTGGACCTAGTGTAGAGGGTTTTGTATGAAAAGATAAGTAGGTAGCGTGATTTGAGCCTGAATGATTTTGCTCCGCAAATGCTTTTATACCAGCATCATAGCTATTAATAGAGTTTGATGTTGCCTGGGTTCCAAACATTAAAGCTCCAAGTAAGTCACCTGCATTAGGGTTCAGTTTTGTATTTGTAAGCGCTAATGCACTTCCTGCAGTGTTTTGAATTGTTACGCTAGCTAATGGATTAGTAGTGCCTATCCCTATTTTTGTACCATTGTTATACAACAGTGTATCTGCAATCCACTTGGTTCCATTATGGCGCAGTGTTTGTGCGATACTTCCTGTGTCTAGTTGAGTACAGGTATTTGCTTTTTCTGCATGTAGTGCATATGGTACTGCAAGTAATTCGGATGTTCCCATTGTAATGTAGTTTGTTCCTCCTGAGGTATCAATATCTACCTGTAAAAAATGCGATGACAGTCCCCAATCAATCGAAATAAAATTTCCTGTCGTTACATTTCCTCTTCCTATGTGTAGGGTGTATAATCCAAACTGATTGGTGGTGTCAACATGTGTTTCTTGAAAATCAATACTGCCGTTAACACTATTGTGTAGAATACTTAATCGCACACTTATTGTTTTGTTGTTAATTGGTAGTCCGTTTATATTTCGAAGAATACCTTGATAGTTTATTGCAGAGGGCGTCTGAGCATAATGAATAAATGTATACAGAAGGAAGCTCATGAAGCAAATCGTTGTTTTTTTCATTGTTATATTATTTTATTGATACACTTTATAAAACAGCTCTATTTCATGGCGTTATTCAATAATAAGTTTGTCTGAGTACAGTAATGTATCGTGTTTTGTGTAATATGAAATATAGAATATTCCTTTACCTAAATCTTTTGGAAGAGAAATGCTCTCATCGTGAGTGCTTACAAGTAAGTTGTTTTTTGTGAATACTTGTTGCCCAATTTGATTAATTACTTTAATATTTATATTGCTTACTGTTTTGGTACTAGAGTAAAGATGTATTTCGCCATTACACATACAAGGATTAGGATAAATAAGTATTTTATTATTAGCAAAAAGCTCTTGTACTTTATTTATATTATTAGGGAGTGCAGTTGGTTGTAAAAAACCTTGTGTAATAATGATGCTGTTTTGATTATAGGTGTCAATTAGAGCCAACTCTCCTACCGAGAAGGTGTGTGCAATGTTGTGTGTAGTAAAATTTGAGCTACCTGAGTTAATAATCTCTTGAGCATTGTAATTGTTAACAAAAAGTAGAAGTTTGAATATAATAGAGCAAAAATGTTTCATGTTAATGTAACTATTACATATAGGTTTATTTATATATTTTCTTTTCGTAAGGTTTCAACTTAGATTAATTTATCTTACGATAGTTACGTGTCCTATGAAATTATGTTGGTTACCTTTCAAATCTTTGATTACAACTTTCCAAACATATACATCCTGTTGTGCGGGATTTAGGTTGTTGTTTGTTTTTCCATTCCACGATTCTGCTTGATCTGGGTCTGTGCATTTTCCTGTGTTGTAAACCAAACTACCCCAGCGATCGAATATCCACATTTGGTATTCAACTATCCCGCTTCCAACGCCTCTGAAAAAATTGTTTGTTGCATCATCATTAGGTGTAAAAGCATTAGGTGCGTAAAAAATAAAGTCATCTTTTATATAAACGCATTTTTCAATAGTGTCTTTGCAGCTAAATGTGTTTTCAACGATTAGTTGGGTGCAATATAACCCTGTATCGGAATAAAAGTGTTTAGGATGTTTCTCTGTGCTTATTCCTCCGTATGTATCTCTAAAATACCAACTTTGTGTATGTGCTCCAGTTGATGTATTAAAAAAAACGATTTCCGGATTACTAATAGTTGTTTCATCGGTTTGTGTAAAAAAATCTGCTTTAGGAGTAGGAAAAATAGTTATGTGATTTTCTATTGTTTGTCTGCTGGCACAACCTGCTGTGTCTAAAATCCAAACAGATGTGCTATATGTGCCTGATTGTGTGTAGCAATGTATAGGTGAGTTTGTGTTAGCAGTATTTCCATCTCCAAAATCCCATAAAATAGAGTCCATGGTTCCGTTATTAGCAGCATCCAATCCAAAGTTGATACACGTAGAGGGACATCCACTATTTATATTACTTGTATAGGAAATAGTAGGACCGGGCATTTCTGGTACATTGTAAGAATATTGTGTTTGGCATAAGTTAGAGTCTGTAATAAGAAGGCTATAGTTTTGAGCAGCTAAACCAATTGCCTTGTTTAATGTAGTGTTGTTCGACCAATTATAGGTATAGTTCGGAACTCCTCCCGAAACAGATACATGAATTTCCCCATCCTGTTTACCACAAGATGCGGGTGTAATAGTATCTGAAACTACAAGTGCAGGAGGGGCTATTATTTCAACAGAATCAAGAAAAGTGTTGCCAATGCTATCGGTAATATTTACATAATATTTTCCTGTACATAACCCGGAAATACTATCGGTTGTATAAGCTCCTGGAGTCCAAACATAGCCAAAAGGAGGAGTACCTGTCATCATCTCAATTTTGGCTGTTCCATCGCAACTACTATAACAAGTCTGGTTAGTATATTTTACAGATTTTTCGGAATAAATACAGCTCAGGTTATCAATTCCAAAGTAAGAATATCCGGCAGTAATACCAGTGCATTGTGCTATAGAGGCGATTTGTTCGTTGTAGAATCCTATAATAATTTTACAATATGTTTGGCTCGGAACAAATTCTATAGTGTATTTTTGCCATCCTATATGTGTGATAACAGTATCGAACAATAGCTCGTCTAAACTATCACAATGATTGCTTCCCCAAACGCCCATAAGAGGCAAAACACAATTACTAGAACTTGCATTGTAGTTGTTGGAATTGGTAGAGTAATAATCGCTTGAAATTAATGATGCATCTAAGCTAAATTTATACTTTTTCCCCGCTTGTAGGCATCCCGGAACATCCGTGCAAATTTTTTCCCAATTACAAAATGCCATATAATAATTGCTATCTGATGCAGTTTGTGTTACACCCCAGTTACCTGGTTGCGCATCAGCAGAACCACCACTTAGTTGCCATCCATCCGGAACTCGGCTCCCTAAGCTGTAAACAACTCCTCTTTCGAATGAAGAGTTTGGCAAGCAAATTGTTTGTGAAAAAGATAAAATATAATTACCAATAATTAGTAGCAATATAATCGGAATGGTAGTTTTTATAAACATAATTACTACAAACTACTACACTGAACAGAAAATATGTCAACTTAATTTATTTATTCGTAATTTTTCAAAAATAAAATTAGAACGACATGAAACCTAAATCTGATTTATATGACCTTATACATTCATTAACAAAGGCTGAAAAAAGACAATTTAAATTGTACTCTAAACGCTACTCGAAAATTGAAGGCAGTAATCTTCTTAAATTATTTGATTTGATTGAAAAACAGTCATATTTTAATGAAGAAGAAATAAAACTAGCGTTTGCTGATACAACTTTTATAAAACAGCTTCATGTAACAAAGAATCATTTGTACAATTTAATTTTGGAATGTTTAGAGAATACTAATATTAGCAAGGAGCAAAAAACAAGGTCCTACTTAAATAGAATTGATTTTTTAAGACAGAAGGAACTTAAAGAACAAGCCAACATTGTAATTGAAAAAGCCATAAAATATGCTAAAGAAAATGAGCAATATGAATATCTTCTACTTTTGATGACAAAACGACTGCGATATAGAGAACCAGAAAAATCAAGTAAGGATATTATTGAAAATGAAACCATCCAAATGCAAAATTACGCTGAGATATTAACTCATTGTGTGAGTTTATTTGTGAAGAACATAAAATTGATGTCAAATGGAAAAAGAGTATTTAGGACTCCTAAAGAAAAAAAAGCATACTACTCTTTATTTGCAAATGAGAAAGAAGTTGAGTCAATTATTGAAAAATCTAAACGACTAGAATTATTGTTTCTGCAAAACAGAGATCAATTCTTTTTCACAGAAAATGATAAAGATAAAGCCTCGAAAAATGGAGATAAAATTCGTCAATTATGGCAAAAGTACGATTATTTAATAGATCAAGACTTAAAAGCTTATTATACCGCAATAATATTAGCTTCGCAATTAAATATTCACTTAAAAAACGATAGTTTAAGTAAAGTCGTTAAGGTTTTAGAGGAAATTAAATTATTGCCTCTTACTACAAAGCAGCAAGAATCAATACGAATAGGTACAGATTTACAGCAAATAAACTATTATAATGCAAGAGGGAATTTCAAGAAAAGTATTGAGGTGGTAGAAGAAACGGTTCGGCTCAGTAAAACTAATTTTGCAAAAGGCAATTATAACATTGCCATGGAAATTCGTTGGAATTTTACAGTTGCTTGTACCTATTTGTATGAGAAAAACTATAATAAGGCTGAAGAGTATTTGTCATACCTTGTATATTCTGATGATACTATCCCATTTAACGATTATAAAATAGTTGCTAGAATACTGCAGTTGATTAACTATTACCATGCGGATAAAATAGAGCTATTATATTATAAAATAATAGCTATTGATCGTTTTTATAAAAAATACGAAAGAATAAGTGAAGTGGAAAAACTTTTACTTTCTTTTTTTAAGCGTAATATTTCTTCTGCTATGTCCAATATAATACCTAAAAAGGAATTTATTGGATTAAAAACTGTGCTAGAGAAATTGTTTAAGGATGATGAAAATAAATCCATTTTCTACTTGTTTAATTTTTTAGATTGGGTAAATAGTAATATTGAAGGAGTGTCTATGATAGATTATCAGCTTAGGAAGGCCAAAGCATAATTTAGTTAAGTAATCTATTTTGTTATTTTTTTATAAAATACGCTATTGTTGGTTTCTACAACTAAAGTGTATAGTGCTCTAGGTAGTTTAGAAACATCATAGGATAATACCAGCTGGTCATTTTGCAATTTAATATTAGGTATGATAATATATTCTTGCCCCCAAATTCCAAGTATTTTTACGCTTTTTATTGTTTCATTTTTTGGCAACTTAAGAATAATTGCATCGCTTTCGTGGCTATAGAGACAAATTGGGTCTTCTTTTAGTTTTATGTCAATAGCAGTTATACCAATGTTTTCTATAGTTCCATCATAATCAACTTGGTCAAGACTATAATAAGTAGTTCCTGAAGTTAAATCAGTATCTATATATTCGTAAGATTTCAAATTTTGAGAATTGCCTGATCCTTGAATAGTTGCTTTCTGAGTAAACCCAAAATCCGTGTTTGTCATCTTATTCAAAACAAAGTAAGAATTATTTTTTTCGGAGGCGGTAGCCCAATTTACGGCTACATTGTTGTCTATCTGTTTGCCTTCAAAATACAATAGTTCTACTGGCAGCCAAGGTGGAGGATCTGGACTATAACAAATCTCTATATAAACATGGTCTATTTCTCCAATTGCCGTCCCCCCAGAAACATTTCTTTTAATGGATATAGCCACCCCAAAATTCGATGAGTTAACGTCTGCTCCAGTCAATATGTTTCCCCAGGTGTCATTAGCTCCTCCATAACAAATATATGTGTCTGAAGTTGACCAAGTTGTAGTTGTGTTTGCTCTTTCGTAACCTGTAATACTTCCAGACACTACAGTTTTTATACTATTATCAGAAACTTTTGCATTTGGATCCCTTCTTTCAATTACTACCCAAATGGCATGAACATTATCGGTTGCAGGTAGCGAAAAACCAAAGTTGGTAATAACTAAATAATCTGTATAATTACCTACTGAGGCCAAACTAGAAGTGTTCGTTGCCCTTGAATCATTTGAGGTTTGCGAATTACTTCCATTACTCCATCCGGAGCTTGATCCTGCAATAGTAGTGGTTGTAAATGTAGCTCCATCTCGAACCTGAGAGTTTGTGCCTATTCCACAAGATGTAAAACAAGGGGGGAGTGATAGAATGTTGAATGAAAAGAGTAGAAGTATGTTTAAAAAAAAGACCTTCATAATTGTTTATCAGTTGCGGGCTCAATTTATATTATAATACATCCTTCTCAATTTCTTTTTTTTGTTTTTTGTAAGTTTTCAAAGATTATTTTTCAGGCTTGTCAAAGTCGAACCATAAATAAGAACCGGAATAACTGTCATTATCGCGAAAGCGGTTATCTCATGTTGGGAACAAGCAGATATTCCCGCTTTCGCAGGAATGACAATTGATTAGAAGCTAAAAACAGGTTCAACTTTAAACAACTTCTTCATATAGTTTTCATTTTTGAAGCAAATTTTACTACTACTCTATAAATAGTATCTTTGACAAGTGAATTTAGATTTTGCTATAGAGTTTTTTCTTATCCTATTTTACTCGTCAATATTTGTTTTTCTTATTGGCAGAATTCCATTTTTTACTAATAGTGGACTTAGTACTTTTTTCTTGCGCACTATTTTTGTATTTAAAATTATTATTGCAATTGTAGTTTGGAGTATTTACACATTCTATTATACAGATAGAACAACTGCTGATATATACAAATTCTTTGACGATAGTAAAGTAATTTTTGGAGCACTAAAAACTAATCCATTGGATTATTTTAGGATGGTGTTTAACATTGCAGATGATGGTAGCTATTTTCAGAAAACCTACTATAAGCAAATGGATTATTGGCTTTTAAAGTACGGAGCCGAATCCTATAATGGAACGAGAACCATTATTCGCTTAAACGCAATTTTGCAATTATTTTCTTTTGGTTTTTTTAATGTACACTCCATTTTTGCTTCTTTTTTATCTCTTATTGGATTTGTAGGTATTTATAGATTTTTGGTCTATTCGCTCTCATATACAAGCTTTTTTGTTGTGGCATGCGTTTTCTTTATTCCAACTATACAGTTTTGGACTTCTACACTATTAAAAGAATCTATAATATTTTTTGCACTTGGTGTTTCTCTATTTTCCTTATCAGAGCTACTCAAGGGGACCAAGTTTAAGGCAACGTACTTTATTTTGGGGTTATTTGCTCTCATCCTAATTTTAATTGTTAAATATTACATTTTTTTAGCTCTCATTCCAGGAATTATCTCGTTTATTTTATCCAACAATAAATTAATACGTAGGGTTTATCTTACCTATTCGGTAATTGCCTCTACTATTATACTTTCTATAGTTTTTTCTTACAATTTTTTTGTTAAATATGATCTGGTAAAGCATTTATCAATAAAACAAAGAGACTTTGTAAAGTTAGCAGAAGGAGGTGTCTATGTATTTAATGACTCTGTAGCTGCATTTACAGAGTATGAAAACAAAAACGATTTAATTCCGGTAGGAAATTCCTCTAAGTACTATAGATTTGTTGAAGGGAGCGATTACCAATACTGGAAAAGAAAGTCGGATTTTAAAGATACGGTTTATGTAAAGAACTCATCGGACACCACCAGGTTTAAACTAAAATATATATTAGTACCCTCCGGTAGCTTACTTTCAAATAAGATTATTGATTCCGATTTGTGGAGTGTAGTAAGCTATCTTCCTGTAGGCATTGCCAATACTTTATTTCGTCCTTTTGTTTGGGAACAGAAAAATGCATTGTATTTTGTTCCTTCCGTTGAAAGTTCTTTTTTAATTGTCTTGCTTTTGTTGGCAGTGTTTTTTTTCAAAAAAAGAGGTTCCAATATCAATCTAATTCTATTCTCTTTATTATTTTCTTCATTGCTTGTTACAATTATTGGAATTACAACTCCAGTATTAGGTGCCATTGTAAGATATAAAATTCCACTACTGCCTTTTTTATTTATTTCCATTTATTTATTAATAGATAAAGAAAGAATAACTCCACTTATTCCTAAATTTATTCTTAATTCAATAGAAAGATTAAAAGAATTTATCTTTAGTAAGTAATTAAGAATAATACAATGAACAAACTATTTCGCAAAAAGAGCATTTTAAATATTTTAGCTAAAAAAGAGCACGATGAATTGCATGGAAATGCCTTAGGGAAACATTTGACCGTAAGAGATTTAACCTTCTTTGGCATTGCTGCAATTATAGGAGGGGGAACATTTAGCGCAATTGGTAATGCTTGTTTTTCCGGAGGTCCTGGAGTTGTATTTCTTTATATTATTTGTGCTGTAGCATGCGGTTTTACAGCTATGTGTTATGCCGAGTTTGCCTCTAGAGTTCCTGTTTCCGGTAGTGCTTATACCTATTCGTACGTTTCGTTTGGAGAGTTATTTGCTTGGATTATTGGTTGGGCATTGCTTATGGAGTATTCTATAGGAAATATATATATAGCTTTTTCTTGGAGTGGATATTTCACCAATTTATTGGATGTTTTTGGATTACATTTGCCCGAATGGCTTACCATTAATTACAAATCGGCACATAAGGCATTTATAGAAAACTCAACCGCTACAGAAGGTTTCATTGCTTGGTCAAACGCTCCTGTTGTAGGGGGATTAAAAATTATATTTGATTTACCTGCAGTGCTAATAAATGTGCTTATAACAGCGCTTGTTTATATTGGCACTAAAGAGTCGAAAAACGTAAGTAATATAATGGTTCTCATAAAACTTGCAATTATTGTATTGGTAGTCGTAGTTGGTGTTTTTTATATCGACATTGACAACTGGACACCTTTTATGCCAAATGGTTTTGGCGGAGTAATGGCAGGTGTATCAGCTGTTTTCTTTGCATATATTGGATTTGACGCGATATCAACATTGGCAGAGGAAAGTGAAAATCCGCAGCGTGATTTGCCCAAAGGAATGATTTACTCTTTACTAATTTGCACCGTTGTTTATATCATATTAGCACTGGTTCTAACCGGTATGGTG
>JAFLBG010000025.1 GCA_017303975.1 Bacteroidota bacterium | reverse complement strand
TACATGAGTTAGAAGTACAACTCGAAGCCATAGAAAAGGGTGGCTTTCCTCACTTTATGTTAAAGGAGATATACGAGCAGCCCCGTTCTATTAAAGATAGCATGAGAGGGAGATTGAGCTCTCAGCAAGGTGTTGTAACCTTGGGTGGTATTGCAGAGTATGAGCAAAAAATAATAAACGCAAAAAGAATTTTGATAGTTGCCTGCGGAACCTCTTGGCATGCGGGTTTGGTGGCAGAGTATTTAATAGAAGATTTGGCGCGAATACCTGTTGAGGTAGAGTACGCATCAGAGTTTAGATACAGAAACCCTGTTATATACGAAGACGATGTTGTTATTGCGATATCACAATCTGGAGAGACTGCAGATACCTTGGCGGCATTAGAATTGGCAAAATCAAAAGGAGCAACAATCATTGGAATTTGTAATGTAGTAGGATCTTCTATTGCACGTACAACTCATGCCGGCTCGTACACACATGCCGGTCCGGAAATTGGTGTGGCATCAACCAAAGCATTTACAGCGCAAGTGACAGTACTTACGTTAATGTCGCTGCGAATAGGCTACAAGAAAGGCACAATCTCCGAATCAAGATACCGCCAGTTAATAAGCGAGTTAGAATCTATTCCGGAAAAAGTAGAGAAAGTGCTTAAGACAAACGATTTGATAAAATATATTTCCGATATATTTAAAGATGCCCGCAACTTCTTGTACTTGGGTCGTGGATACAGCTTCCCTGTTGCATTAGAAGGCGCTTTAAAATTAAAAGAAATATCTTACATACATGCAGAAGGCTATCCTGCTGCCGAAATGAAACATGGTCCAATAGCCTTGATAGACGAGGAAATGCCGGTGGTTGTTATTGCTACAAAAGGAGCATCCTACGAAAAGGTAGTGAGCAACATACAAGAAGTAAAAGCACGCAAAGGCAGATTAATAGCAGTTGTTACCGAAGGCGATAAAATTGTAAAAGAGTTAGCGGATTACACCATTGAAATTCCGGAGACAGACGAAATATTGGTTCCTTTAATTTCTGTAGTTCCGCTTCAATTGTTATCATACCACATTGCCGTAATGCGTGGCTGTAATGTAGACCAACCAAGGAATTTGGCGAAGTCGGTTACTGTCGAGTAAATTTTATTTTGGGCTTTTATCGCAGTACTGTTTTATTTTGATATACAACTGCACTATCTAGCATCCCCATATTTTGATAGGTAAGTGCTGTGTAAGTATAAAACTGTTTGTTTTTTGGGTCTATTTTTATTCCTAATTTAAAGGTTGCTATTGCATTGTCAAAATCTCTTATCATCCCATAGGCCGCACCCAAATTAAGAATCACGCCTGTATTTTTTGAATTGTATTCCAACCCTTTTTTAAAAGCAACAATTGCATTCGGGAAATCTTGTTTGCTAAAATAGGAGCCACCTAAAAAATTATAAGTCTCATCTGAAACAAATTTTTTATCAATACAGATATTCAAATTTTTAATAGCCTCATCAAAATTACCTAATCTGTACTGTGCATTCCCTAAAATAGAATTTGCTTTTACTTCATTAGCGTCCCTTTGAAGACACATAATCGCAGCATTAGCAGCATCTGCATATTTTTTTCGAGTATAATACGCACTTGCTAAATTTAAAAATGCACCAGGCGAAAGTGAATCAATTTTAGTCGAACGAAGTAATGCCTTAATTGCTGCATCTAGTATCAAATTCTTTTTTAGAGTGTCCTGCTCATTTGCTGCTTTGGTATTTAATAATACTGTTCCGTAATTGTATTGAGTTCTGGAGCTCCCCGGAGTTGCAAAAACATCTTTTGTAAATAATGTATAATTATCCTTCCAATCAAAATTTCTGGAAATAGTTTTGCTTGAGTAGCCCACCAACAGTAAAACAATGAGAGCCAGTGCTGCTTTATTTAATTTAAGTACATCCGACAAAGATTGTGTTTCTTTTAATTTGAATGCGCTTATAATACCCATTGCTATTAGCAAACAAAAGCTCAAGGAGGGCACATACAAAAAACGCTCTCCCATAGTTGCTCCAATCAGCATAAAAATATTTGACGTAAGTGAAATGGTTATTAAAAAGAATAGAATTGCAAAAGCAACAATACCTTTCCGTTGCATGTTTTTTAGTGCATAAAAAATAAAAAAGCCATACAATACAACAGTTACAAGCACTTTCAGATTTGAAAATGAAGTGGCTGGAATTTCATTGAATGAATAATCGTACGATAATGGATGCGGAAAAATCAATAACAATAAATATTTTCCCATCATATAAATTGCAGTTGCCATCCTGCTTATGTAATTGGGAGCCGCCACCAACCCATTATCTAAGAACGAATACGTTATTTTAGGAGTAGCAGCGCTCTTGATTACAACCTCGTGAATAGCAATAAATACAAGTGCTATAAAAGCATAGGGTAAAACCTTAACAAGTATTTGCTTCGCATTTGTACTTGAATAATAGTACATCAACAAAGGGAAAATGCCTAAAAAGACTATTGCGCCTTCCTTTGAGAACAGCGCTAAAAAATAAAAAATCAACGAGTAAACAAGTTGCTTTGTTTTCAAATTGTCTAAGTACACAAAAAACTGAATTGCACTCAGCAAGAAAAATAGAAAACACAATAGCTCGTCTCTACTTTTAATATTGGCAATAACCTCGGTATGTATCGGGTGTGCTGCAAATAATACTGTAGTAAATAAACTCAACAAAAATTTATTGCCCTTGAAAAATTTATTCAGGAAAACAAAAAGTAAAACCAATGTAAATGCATACAATACTACATTTACAAAATGACTCACGTGGGGATTTTCACCAAAAAATTGATAATCAAGTGCAAATGTAATAAGCGATAAAGGGCGATACAATCCGGCATTCAAATCCCAAAATCCCTGCCAATAAAAGGTGGTAAGCATTTCCGGAATGCCAGCAATACCCTGCTTTGTAAATTTATTTTGTTGTATGACTGCTACATCATCCAGTGCATACTCATTAGGTATGGTATTGGCATACAACAAAAATCCAAAAAGAAAAAGGAAAATATAAACAGGCCAATTACTGGATTCTTCTATAATGTTTTTGGGTTCTACTATTTTAGTTTTTGATTTCAAATTAGAAAAATATAAAAACTTTTTTTTGTGATTCTTGTGAAAACAAGAATTACAATTTGAGTAAAGATTTCAATAATTTCAACCCTCTACACTCCATTTAGCACCTTCCTTCGTATCTTTTATCGAAATAGAAAGCTTTGCTAATTCATCACGAATAAAATCAGATGTAGCAAAATCTTTCTTGTTTTTTGCAGTCTGCCGTATCTCCAGCACTACATGCATCAAATCATCTGCAAGTTTTGTATTTTGTTTTTTATCTTCTTGATACAAACCTAAAATAGAAAATATAAAATCATTGTATAGTTTTTTTATCTCTTCCAAATCCGCATGTGATATGGTTTCTGTACCGGCTTGAACGGAATTAATCATTTTAACTCCATCAAATAAATTAGCAATTAAAACGGGGCTGTTAAAATCATCGTTCATAGCTTCGTAACAAGCTGCTTTCAACTTTTTAACATCAACCGATGACGATGCAGCCGCTTTTAAATTTTTTAATGTTTCCACACTTGCCATTAATCGCTCAAATCCTTTCTCTGAAGCTTGCAGTGCTTGATTAGAGAAATCCAAGGTGCTGCGGTAATGTGTTTGTAGCATAAAAAATTTAACTGCCATTGGCGAATAGCCTTTATCTAGCAGGGGGTGTGTACCTGCAAATAATTCGTCCGGCAAAAAACTATTTCCCGCAGATTTTCCCATTCTTGCACCATTCACAGTAAGCATATTGGTATGCATCCAATAATTAACAGGGGCGCATTGATTACAACCGTGCGATTGTGCAATTTCATTGGTATGATGCGTTGCTGCTAAATCCATCCCTCCTCCGTGTATATCAAAGGTGTTGCCCAAATATTTTTTACTCATAGCGCTGCATTCAATGTGCCACCCCGGGAATCCTTCGCCCCATGGCGATGGCCAGCGCATAATATGTTCGGGCTTTGCTTTTATCCACAATGCAAAGTCCAATGCTCCACGCTTTTCATCTTGGCCATCCAATGCTCTTGTGCCCGAAAGCAAATCCTCTAACTTTCTATTTGTTAGTATTCCATAATCTTGTTCTTTTGCAAATTTCTCCACATCAAAATAAACCGTGCCATTTACTTCATAGGCATATCCATTCGCAATTATTTTTTTTGTCATTTCAATTTGCTCTACAATATGCCCTGTTGCGGTTGGTTCAATGCTAGGAGGCATGGTGTTAAACTGAGCCATTACTTTATGAAATCCAACCGTGTAGCGTTGTACAATCTCCATAGGCTCTAATTGCTCTAACCTAGCCTTTTTTGCAAATTTATCATCTCCTTCATCTCTATCGCCTTCCAAATGCCCTGCATCGGTTATATTACGCACATAGCGTACTTTATAACCTAAGTGCAATAGGTATCTGTAAATTAAATCGAACGAAATAAATGTGCGGCAATTACCTAAATGCACATCGCTATATACTGTTGGCCCGCACACATACATCCCTACAAATGGGGGTGTAATTGGCTTAAACTCTTCTTTTTTTCGTGTAAGTGTGTTGTAAATATAAAGTGGTTGACTCATACAATAATTGATTGTAGGTTAAAATACAAATTATCTTCAAATCTGTATTACTCAAAAAATTTTTAACTGAAAAAATAAAATAGACAGAGGAGTCTATTTATCCTCGATTACGGCATCTCCAACATATCCGCCATCCTTATACACAGCTATACGAATTAAAATTCCGTCTTCGCTATAAAAATAAACCTTACCATTAACCAATCTTCCCTTATGGAAAAAGCCATCCTTAGATATTTGTTTATTCTTATTGTATAATGTCCACTGACCCTCGCCTGTAAATATTTGATTTGGTAAATTTGGTTTCTCTTCCGGCTTTGGAACCACCTTTGGCGACTCTGCAGGAGGTGGTGGATCTTCTTTTACAATAGGTTTTTTAGGTTCGTATGTTTTTGTTTTTGCTGGATCTATAGCACCGCCATTAAAATACTTCTCTGCTTTAATATCCCCGTTTTCGTGATATTCCTTTAATAGCCCGGCTTCCTTTCCTTCTTGCCAACTACCCTCAATCATTACCTGACCATTTTCGTAATAATATTTTTGTGGTCCTTCGCGCTTTCCGGAGGTGTTAAACTTAAACTCTTGCGCTACTTGCCCATTATCGTAATACAACTTATAATCGCCTATCCATCTATTATTCTTCCACAATCCTTCTTCATAAATTTTTCCGTTTTCATGGTAAATTACCGCATATCCGCTAGGACGACCATTTTCGTAAGGAATCTTATTTTTTATATTTCCGTTAGCAAAATACTCCTTCCACAATCCTATTTTTTTGCTTTCAGAAAATTTCCCTTCTTCTACTTTTTGATCATCTGCATAGCCGGGTAGCTTTTTCATTCTGCCAAAAAATATCCAAAATCCGTGTTTTTTGCCTTCTGAGTCTAATTTGTTAATAGTATCTTTCTTGTAGATCTCAAATGATTGAGCCATAACAAGATTAGATAGTATTACAAATAATAGAATAAGCCGTTTACACATTGGCATAAAAATACAATATTGGACAAATTTATACGAATAATTTAAAGGAAAGTTGTTGCTGTCAATGAGTTATTAACAGTTTTTTTAAACAACTAATCATTTCGGCTGTCATAGAAGTTAAATCAAAAGCCGGTTTCCAGCCCCAATCCTCTCTGGCTCTTACATCATCAATGCTTTGTGGCCAGCTCTCTGCTATTGCCTGTCTAAAATCAGGCTTGTAGGTTATGGTAAAATTTGGAATATGTTTTGTAATTTCTAGTGCAATTTGCTTAGGAGTAAAGCTTATTCCTGACAAGTTGTAAGCCGACCGAATTTTTACGTTGCTTGCATCTGCCTGCATCAGGCTAATGGTTGCACGAATGGCATCGGGCATATACATCATTGGTAAGGCTGTATTTTCGCTCAAAAAACATTCGTACGTATTGTTTTTAAGCGCTTCATGATAAATATGAACAGCGTAGTCTGTAGTTCCTCCCCCCGGAGCCGATTTCCAGCCTATTAAGCCTGGATAGCGCAAACTGCGCACGTCTACATTGTACTTCGTAAAATAATATTCGCACCAGCGTTCACCCGCTTGTTTGCTTACTCCATACACAGTGCTTGGTTCCATGATGGTAAATTGAGGCGTATTTTGTTTAGGGGTGTTAGGGCCAAAAACCGCAATAGAGCTAGGCCAATATATTTTTTTAATGTGTCCCTCTTTTGCCAGATCTAACACGTTAAATAGGCCATCCATGTTTAATTTCCAAGCAAACATCGGATTTTTTTCGGCAGTAGCCGATAATAGTGCGGCCAATACATATATTTCAGTAACTCCATGTTTTTTTACAACATCCAACATTCGTACTTTGTCCAATACATCTAATTGCTCGTAAAGCCCATCTGTGTTAGTGTCCGCAGACTTAACATCCGATGCTATAACATTTTCTGCGCCATAGCTAATACGTAAATTATCTACTAACTCTGTACCAATCTGCCCGGAAGAGCCTATTACCAATATTTTATCTGACATAAAAAAATTTTAAGGATGACAAAAATCAGTTAAAGTTTAAAATAACTCCTTACTTTTGCAACATGTTTTTGTATAATAGAGTAAATAAAAACGAATTAAAAGAACGTTTAGCAAAAGATACTGTTAAACGAACTACTTTTTCTTTTTACAGATACGTTATTATTAACGACCCTAAAAAGATGCGAGATGAGTTGTTTAAGGAATGGAGCGCATTGGGTGCATTAGGAAGAATTTACTTAGCCAACGAAGGCGTAAATGCACAAATGAGTGTTCCGTCAGAACATCTTGAATTATTTAAACAACAACTTTTCGTCCACAAAGAGTTTGAGAATATCCCATTTAAACTTGCTGTAGAAGATGATGGAAAATCGTTTTACAAATTGGCAATAAAGGTTAGAAACAAAATAGTGGCTGATGGGTTAAATGATAGCACATTTGACGTAACGAACGTTGGGAAACACTTAACCGCAAAAGAATTTAACGAAGCAATGGAACAGCCCGACACCATTGTTGTAGATATGCGCAATCATTATGAAAGCGAAGTAGGGCACTTTCAAAACGCTATTTGCCCTGATGCAGATACATTTAGAGAGGAATTGCCTTTGGTAGTTGAAAAACTAAAAGACAAAAAAGATAAAAAAGTATTGCTGTATTGCACAGGCGGAATACGTTGCGAAAAAGCAAGCGCCTACTTTAAGCATGTTGGATTTACAGATGTAAACCAGTTGCATGGTGGAATAATTGATTACGCTAAACAAATTAAGGAAGAAAACTTACCATCTAAATTTATAGGTAAAAATTTTGTGTTTGATGAACGATTGGGCGAGCGAATTACAAACGATATCATAAGCACATGCCATCAATGCAATGCTCCGTGCGATGAACACACCAATTGCGCAAATGACGATTGCCATTTGCTATTTATTCAGTGTGAAAACTGCAAAGAGAAAATGAAAGGCTGTTGTACGCCAAAGTGTATGGAGATTAGCCAATTGCCAATTGAAGAACAACGAAAAATTAGAAAAGGAAGAGCAAAGCAAGATTGTTTGTCGGTTTACAAGAGTCGTTTACGTCCAAATTTAAGAGAAATGATTTTGGAGCAAAAGAACATATAATTTTTTTAGTCTCATTATCAATATATTACGACATTTATTCGAAAAAATTAAAATAATTACTTGACAAATAAGAAAATGTGTGTATATTTGTATCGTAATCATTGTTAATGATTATTTGACATACTGACTTATATAACACCATTATATATACGATGCTTTCATGGGTTAAGTTGCAAGAGGGTTAAGTTCTACGGAATTTAACCCTCTTGCCTTTTTATACCCCTCCAAGTCAAAAAGAATATTTTTATTTTAAATACTCTTGACTTGAATAAAAAAAGGTGTATATTTGTATCGTAATCATTGTTAATGATTATTTGACATACTGACTTATATAACACCATATATAAACGATTTGCTTTCATGGGTTAAGTTGCAAGAGGGTTAAGTTCTACGGAATTTAACCCTCTTGCCTTTTTATGCCTAACCCCACTCATATTGTACTTTTTTTTCATACATTTACATAAAATAAACTACTATGTTAACTTCAATTTTATTGGGCATGTTTGGGTTAGGTGGACAAGAAATAATCATTATTTTAATCATTATTTTGGTATTATTCGGTGGACGAAAAATACCTGAGTTGATGAAAGGTTTTGGCAAAGGAATTAAAGAATTTAAGGATGCATCTAAAGGTGTAGATGGGGATTCAACTACCGATAAAAAAAACTAATACGTGTGTCGGGTAAATACCAATCCATAATACAAATACAAAAAGACTTATACTCCGGAAAAACTTCGTGTGCCGAGTTGGTAAGTTATTACCTAAAGAACATTGAATCTCAACAAAAACTGAATGCATACTTAGAAGTATTTGCTGACGAAGCAATACAAGCGGCTTCTATTGTTGATGAAAAAATTAAATCAAAAACAGCCGGAAAGCTTGCCGGTCTTGTTATATCAATCAAAGACAATATTTGTTACAAGAATCACAAGTTATCGGCATCTTCTAAAATATTGGAGGGGTTCACCTCTCTTTATAGCGCTACTGTTACCGAACGTCTTTTAAAAGAAGATGCGATTATTATTGGTCGTTGTAATTGCGATGAATTTGCAATGGGCAGTTCAAACGAAAATTCTGCCTATGGAAATGTATTAAATCCGCATGATTTAGAACGAGTTCCAGGTGGATCGTCTGGAGGGTCGGCTGTGGCAGTAGCTGCGGATCTATGTCATGCCTCGCTGGGAACAGATACAGGAGGTTCAATAAGACAACCTGCATCATTTTGTGGAGTAGTTGGCTTAAAGCCCACCTACGGGAGAGTTTCAAGATATGGAGCAATTGCATATGCATCTTCCTACGACCAAATTGGACCTATTACAAAAAGTGTAGAAGACGCTGCTTTAATAATGGAAGTTATTTCCGGGGCAGATGAGTATGACAGTACTGCATCTCAAAAAAAAGTGGAAGAGTACAGTACTCATATCGCTGACGACTGTTCGAAGGTAAAGGTGGCTTATTTGGCAGATTGCTTAAATAGCAGTGGTTTAAACCCTGAAATAAAAAAGCGTATCGAAGATGTTTTAGCTAAATTAAAACAAGCTAATCATAGCGTATCTTCTGTTGATTTTCCTTATTTAGATTATCTAGTTCCAACTTATAACGTATTGACTACTGCGGAAGCCTCTTCTAACTTAGCGCGTTACGATGGTATACATTATGGATACAGAAGTAAGCAAGCAACGGATTTAGATAGCACTTATAAAAAGTCGCGCACCGAAGGATTTGGCAAAGAAGTAAAACGCAGAATTATGTTGGGTACATTTGTGCTGAGTGCCGGCTATTACGATGCCTATTATGCGCAAGCACAAAAAGTACGTAGGGTTTTAACAGACTCATTGAACAAGGTTTTTGAAACTTCGGATTATATTATTTTACCTTCTACTCCCGGCACGGCATTTAAAATTGGTCAGAATACGCAAGATCCGATTGCCATGTATTTAGAAGATATTTTTACCGTATTGGCTAATCATACCGGAATGCCTGCTATTTCGATACCTATGGGAAAGCACAGCAATGGCTTGCCTTTTGGGATTCAGGTAATTGGCAAAAAATTTGACGAGCGAGGTCTGCTTGCCTTCTCCAACTATCTCATTAACAATTACTAGTTAATAACTAGTAGCTACACAACTCTAAAGAAGCCTACTATTTTTGCATCTTGTTGATACAGGATTTTGTAACATATTTCCATAAATTTCGTTATATTAAAAGTAGCTTATGGTACGATTCAATTTTTTAGGTAAATTCTATATACACATGCTGTATATTCTGTTGGCTGTAAATACAGGTTTACAAGCTCAATACTCTACTTTTGAGGTAACTCCCAGCTTTAAGGACGATCCAATTGCAGAGATGTTAGACAGCCTAGATGCAGTAAATTATTTAGACCGCAGTTTAGCGAAGCCCCCTTTTCCTAGATACAACAAGTACCATTTTTCAGAGGATTCAGTGCCTAGATACGATGAGTTTGTATATGAAGCCAGACTTGCCAAGCTAGACGCACAATCTCCGTTTGACTTGCAATATAACCCTGCTGTAAAGGGATATATTGAACTTTATACTGTACGAAAGCGAGAATTAGTATCTAGAATAATGGCTCTTTCTCAACTATATTATCCAATTTTTGAGCAAGCATTAGATAGACACAATATGCCTTTAGAATTGAAACACTTGGCTGTTATTGAATCTGCATTAAATCCTGTAGCAAAATCAAGAGCTGCAGCATGTGGACTTTGGCAATTCATGTACTATACAGGAAAAATGTACAATTTGAATGTAACGTCCTATGTTGACGAACGTAGTGATGTATATAAATCTACCGAAGCTGCATGTCAATATTTAAAATACTTGTACGGCTTGTTTGGTGATTGGCAAATGGTATTAGCCGCATACAATGGAGGTCCTGGAACAGTAAACAAAGCTATTCGTAGATCTGGAGGAAAAAAAACGTATTGGGAAATAAGGCCTTTTTTGCAAAAAGAAACGCAAGGTTACGCGCCGGCTTTTATTGCTGCCAACTATGTAATGAATTATACTGCAGAACACAATATTTACTCTGCAATTCCAAAGAAAATATTTTTTCAGGTGGATACTGTTGCAGTAAAGCAGGCAATTACATTTGGGCAACTTTCTTCTGTATTGAATATGCCTATTGACGAGATTCAGTATTTAAATCCTTGTTACAAGAAAAATTTTATTCCCTCTCCTCCTTCAAATGGCGAGCCATACACGCTTTGTTTGCCGTCTGCCAAAATAGGATCGTTTATTACCAATGAACAAGCTATTTACGACTATTTAAAGCGAGACACCGTTACTAGCAAAGCTATTCTTGCATCTCAGGAGCAAATGAAAACCCATACAGTTAGAAAGGGAGAAAAAATAACCACCATCGCCAATAAGTACAGATGTTCTGTAGCAGATATTAAAAGTTGGAATAGCCTTAAATCGGCCTATATAAAGCCGGGACAGAAGTTGACTATTTATATGCCTGCAAATAAATCATTGACACAAAATCCAATTAGTGCTCCAATAAAAGCCGTTGCTTCTACTACAGCAACAAAGCCTGTTACAACAAAAGCTGCGGAGGTTGTTGTTGCCGGAGAGTATAAGTACCATATACTTAAAGCCGGAGACAATCTTTGGAGCATTTCTAAAGAGTATAATCTTACGTTGGATGAGCTTAAAAAAATGAATAATTTTGGCTCCTATTACAAGTTGCTTCCTGGAGATAAGATAAAAGTAGGGAAAGGCGGGTAGTTGATTCTGATGAAATACCTTATTCTTGTTCGACACGCAAAATCAGATTGGAGTATTCCTGCATTAAATGATATCGACAGACCTTTGAATGAAAGAGGCTATCAGTCGGCCTATTTGATGAGTACCTTGCTGCAAAAGCAAAAAATATTTCTAGATGCTATTTACACAAGTCCTGCAGTAAGGGCAATTACAACAGCATTAATTTTTAAACGAACATTTAAATTAAAAACGTCCAATTTTCATATAGAGGAAACGATATACGAAAGTAGTGCGCAAAAATTAGTACAGCTAGTAAGTAGATTTGACAATACAGATAGCACATGTATGTTGTTTGGTCATAATCCTTCTTTTACAGAATTGTTTAATGAGTTAGCTTCGGAAAGCATACTCAATATGCCCACTTGTGGCTGTGCCGTTTTGAAATTTAATATAGCCAGCTGGGCTGAAATAAAGCATGCTAAGGCGGAGGTTGTTTTTTATAGCGCTCCTAAAAATGCGATAAATCAAACTAAATAATACATTAAATAGGGGATTTATTCGACTAAAAACAGTACTTTTGGCGAAATAATTCAATCGATGCCTGAGACTAAAAACTGTATTCTAATTCCCACTGATTTTTCCGATCAATCTTTTATTGCGTTGGGGCAAGCATATAACTTGGCAAAATTTTTAAACGCAAAAATAGTTTTGCTACATGTTGAAAACGAGCAATCGCCTGCAAATGCGAAGGAGATGCTTGATAAGCGCGCAGAAAAAGTGTCGGCCGAGGCTAGTATTGAAGTAACAACAATGGTTGCCAAGGGAGAGCGGTATGCAGAAATACACAAAGTTGCTGCAGATTTAAACCCCGCTTTAATAATGATGGGAATAAATACCAACATTAGTTTTAGAAAAGCATTTGGTCAGAATGTATTTCGATTTGTAAGGGAGTGTACTTTTCCGGTTATAACCATAAAAGGTAAGCAGCATAGAAAAGGGTGCAATAATATTTTGTTTCCAATGGATATAAGTAAGGAAACAAGGGAAAAGGCAGGTAAAGCAATTGAATTTGCAAAATATTTTGGCGCAACAATTAGAATTCTCACTCTGTTTACGCCTAGTCAGCGCAGCATGGAAAATAAGCTTATTGCATATGCCCATCAAGTGCGAAAATTCATGAAAGAGAAATTTGTGCCCAACACGATAAAAACAATAATGACTAAAAACATTATTAAGTCTGTGATGGAATATGCTAACAAAGAAGATGTCGATTTGATTTTGATTACCAACAAAAAAGAGCTGAGTTTTAAAGAATATTTTACGGGCACCGAAGCACAAAAGATTATAAGCATCTCTACTGTTCCTGTCTTGACAATACCTCCGATGGAAAGAAAAGATACAACTAGTTTTGTATCTCCATTTTAATACAAGTTTTTATAACAAAGAAAAAGCCCTTGATAGTGATTAGCTATCAAGGGCTTTTTCTTTTGTGATCCCGCTGGGACTCGAACCCAGGACCCATACATTAAAAGTGTATTGCTCTACCAACTGAGCTACGGAATCCAGTCACTTTTGTTTTAAGTGGCTGCAAATATATATTCAATAATCTATTTTGCAAAATCTATTTACATCTTTTTTGAATTATTTTATATCCAAAGACCACCTTTATTTAGTATATTAAGTAACTCTCTTTTTGTAATGGATAAAATTGAAATAAAACCCAAAGTAGGACTCGGAAATCTTTCATTCGGAGCAAATACGCACGATGTAAAAAAAGCATTGGGCGAGCCCGAAGAAATAGAAGACTTTAATGAGGATCAAGGTTTTGAAACACTTGTTTGGCACTATTGGGATCAAGGTTTTTCCATTTTTTTTAGCCCCGAGAATAATCACATTTTTACCTGTGCCGAAATAGACAATAAGAATGCTGTTTTGTGGGGGCAGAATTTGTTTGATTTGAATGAAGATGAAATTATTGAGCTTTTCAAATCCAAAGGATATGCCAATTTTGAAACCGAGGAGCACGAATGGGGCGAAAAGCGAATTAGCTTTGATGAAGCATTCGTTGATTGTTATTTTGAAGAAGGCTCATTGATGTCCGTAAACTATGGAGTATATATTGAGAGCAATAGAATACTAATTTTGCCAAACTAAATGCTAGTTTTTTTGGTAGGATTTATGGGGTGCGGAAAATCGAGTATTGGCGCTGCCTTGGCAAAACAATTAAACTGCACATTTATTGATACCGATGTTTTGGTAGAACAACAATCCGGAATGAGTATTGCCAATCTTTTTGAAACTCACGGAGAGCATTTTTTTAGAGAATTGGAGTACAATACACTCAAAAATATACTGAATAAACAGGACTGTATAGTTGCCACAGGTGGTGGTACTCCTTGTTTTTATGATAGTGCAGAATTAATGAAAAATTCAGGGTTGTGCGTGTATCTAAGAACAGATGTATCAATACTATATGATAGAATAAAGGGAGATTCAATGCGCCCCTTGTTGTCGGCAGATTATGCCCACTTTCAAAGACTGTATGCATTAAGAGAGCCTTGTTATAATAAATTTTCTAAAACGTTATCTACCAACAACCTAACAATTGTAGAATCTGTTTTGCAACTAAAAAAAATGATTTTTGATGAAAGCATCTAATTATATATTTAAAATAGTCATAGTGTTTTTTTTGCTCAATTTTAATACTAAGTTTCGGGCGCAATCAATTATTGGAGGCTCTGTATCTGCCGTGGGAAGCTATCCTTGGATGGTTGGGCTAGCAAGCAATTCAAATTTAGTTACTCAATTTTGTGGGGGAGTGCTTATTGCACCGCAATGGGTTTTAACTGCTGCACATTGTATGACAGGGGAATCTCCTTCCAGTTTTATTGCTTTTTTGAATGCATATAATTTACAGAATCCACAGCCCGGGTTTTCTACTTATAGTGTAAGTGCAATCTATACGCATAGCTTGTATAGTATGGTTACTCAAGATTACGATATTGCGCTTGTAAAACTAACAACTCCAGTTTCTTCCACAATAACACCTATTTTACTACCTCCTGCAAATGATACTTCCTTAGTAATTGATGGTCGGATGCAACGTTCTATAGGGTGGGGGGCAATAGATACATTAACAGGTAATGGCTCTAATGATTTATTAGAGGTTGATATTCCAATTGTAGGGTCATGGATATGCAATGGGGCTAATTCCTATAATGGTTTTGTAACATCTAACATGCTTTGTGCAGGCTATATGGCAGGCGGTAAAGATGTTTGTTGGGGGGATAGTGGGGGGCCTTTATTTACCGATGAGAATGGCAATTGGGTTTTAACAGGAATTGTGAGTTGGGGTAATGGATGTGCTGCCACAAACTATCCGGGTGTATATACTAATGTGTCGCAATTTTTAAATTGGATACAAAACCAAATGAGCATTCATTCCGGCATTGCATCCGCTAGTGTTGTAAATCCGTTTAAAGTATATCACGCAGACAACAAGGTAGTTCTTGAAACAGAACAGGATTATTTAATTGATAGGATTGATGTTCTTGATGTGAGCGGACGAATCGTACTTACGTTGAATGAAAGGCATACAAATCAAGAAATAATAGAACTTCCTATTTCTAATGTTCAATCGGGTTTGTATGTAGTAAAAGTAGCAACGGATAAAGGCGTTTTTGTAGCTAAATTTTTCAAATAAATCCGCAATAGCTCGCTAGGACAAGTAAACAGCTTCTTCCTTTTTACCGTTTAACAGTACCGAAATGTGTTCTTGCAATGTTGTAGATAACGACATACCTACATAATTTGTTTTTATAGGGAATTTGGTGTGGTCTCTATTTACAAGTACTGCTGTTTGCAGCGCTTTAAGTTTGGCGCTAAGAAATAATCCAACTCCATACATCATGGTAGTGCCGGAGTTAAGTACATCGTCCACTACAATTACAACTTTATTGTTTGCCACAACTGCTATATCTATTGGCTTTTCATTATCTAAAATATTTTTTTTATTCACATCTACTGTTAGCAGTTTAATTTTTAGTGGAGATATTTTTTTTAACTCCTCTGCAATTCTATGTGTAACCTTGCTTCCATTAGGCATGAGCGCAGCAAGGATTATTTCTTTTTCATTGTAATGCTCTTCGTATATCTCAAATGCAATACGAATAATTTTTTGTTGTATTTGTTCTTTATTAAGAATTACTAGTTTTTTGGACATGCTGTTTAGTTTATTCTGCCGCAACTAAAAAAATATTTTTTGTAGTACGGCTCGTTTAAATCACTTATCATAACGCCACCATGTACGGTGGCATGTGCAAATTTATTGTTTTGTAGGTAAATACCAACATGCGATATTTGTCCCTTTCGTATCTTAAAAAAAACTAAATCGCCTTCTTTTATGGAGTTTTTATCAACAGGGACTGTTCGTTTGTAAATATCTTTAGATCCTCCTGAAAGTGCCATACAGTATATGTTTTCGTAAAGCATAGTTACGAATCCGGAGCAGTCGATTCCTTTTTTTGTTTCACCGGAATACTTGTATTTAGTGCCAATCCAGTCGAATATTTTATAATATAAATATTCTGTTTCTGCTGAATCTAAATTTAATTGCTTCGACTCAAAATAGGAATGTACTTTGCTGATTGCTGTTTCGCTTGTTGAATCCGCTTTTGCGATGGTTAATCCAACGCTTGTAAAATAAATGTGACAAATAATTACTACAAATAAAAACCTCATCGTTGTTTAATTATTTTTAAGAACGTATAGATAATTATTCGAATATCGTTGCGTATGGTTGCATTCTTTGAGTAATTTATTCCTTGTTCAACTTTTTGGGGTAGTAGTACTTGAATGTAATATTCTTCCGGGTTTTCGGCACTTGCCAACAAATCGCTTTCATTTGAGAATTTGATAGACGACTCGTCTGTTATTCCTGGTTTTACCGAAAGTACTTTTAATTGTTCTGAAGAATACATGTTTACATATTTCCTCACTTCTGGTCGGGGCCCAACAATGCTCATATTGCCTTGCAAAACATTCATAAATTGGGGCAGTTCATCTAATTTGTACTTGCGTAAAAAATAGCCAACTTTTGTAATGCGGGGGTCTCTTCCTCCAACAGTAAGCAATCCAAGCTTATCTGCATGCGTGTGCATGGTACGGAATTTGAATAATTGAAAATCAATATTATTTAACCCAACTCTGGTTTGTCTGTAAAATATGGGAGAGCCTGAGTCAATAAAAATAAAGAGGGCGATAAGTAAGAAAAAAGGGAATAACAGTAAAAGAATAATGCATGAAACAAAAACATCAAACACTCTTTTCATATGCTTTTTTTATTTGCAGATACTCGTGTAGGCTTCAATTACAGTATTAGCAACTAGTTTTGCTTGCTCGTTTGTTAAATCATAATAAACGGGCAATGAAATTTCTCTTGAATAATTAGAATAAGTAGTAGGGTAGTTTTTTATATCATACCCCAATGATTTATAAAAGCTCATCATTGGAACCGGGATAAAATGAACATTTACGGCAATATCTTTTTCTGAAATAATTTTTATCATAGCATCTCTTTGCGCCTCTGTGCAGTTTTTAATTCGCAACGGATATAAGTGGTAGCAAGAAGTTTTTTCCGTGGTTTGGTAGATAGGAAGTTCGGCCCATGCATGCTGAGATAAGATAGATGTGTATAAATCGAAAATCTCTTTTCTTCTTACCAGCATATCGTTGTCGTATCTGGCCAACTCTACTAATCCAATAGCAGCACAAATGTCTGTCATATTGTATTTGTAGCCGGCTTCTATGATATCATATTTCCATGCTCCCTTTTGTGTTTTAGCAAGAGCATCTTTGTTTTGGCCATGTAAAATTTTAATACACAACTTTTTGTATAGCTCTGTGTTGTCAAATGGTTCAGGAAGATTAAGTATAATTGCTCCGCCTTCCGCTGTAGTCAAGTTTTTTACTGCATGAAAAGAAAAAACAGAAACATCGGTAAGAGCACCTGCTCTTTTTCCTTTGTAATAAGCACCTACTGAATGTGCCGCATCCGACAGAATTAAAATACGTCCTAATGTTTTTTGTTCCTCCGTCTGAGCTGTAAATTTATTTCTCACATCAGTACTTAAAACCAATGCATTTATTTCTTCGTAATCACACGGTAGTCCTGCAAAATCAACCGGCATAATTACTTTTGTTTTTGGTGTAAGTGCTTTTTTGATGGCATCAACCGAAATGTTGAAATCTGTTGCATTTACATCTACAAAAACGGGAGTAGCTCCACAATGCACAATTACATTGGCGGTAGCGCTGTATGTATAAGCCGGCAAAATTACTTCATCTCCTGCTTTCACACCAAACCAACGCAACATAATTTCTAGCCCTGCTGTTGCGGAGTTTAAGCATAGACTTGCTTTTGCACCGGTGTATTCGGTAAGTTTTACTTCCAGCAATTTTGTTTTTGGTCCGGTAGTAATCCAACCTGACTTAAGCGTATCAATAACTTCGTTTATTATTTTTTCATCAATACGTGGTGGCGAAAATGGAATCATACTGCTTAAACTTTTTGCGGCTGCGTTTTAAATTTAATTTGGTTGTTAATTACCTCCAATGCCTTATCAAAACTGTGGTTGTTGGGTATAATAATATCTGCGGAGTCTCTAAACGGTTGTATGTATTTTTTGTAAGCAGGCTCTACATGTTTTTCTACACGCATTAATATTTCTTCTAACGGATAGCCTCTTTCTGCAGTGTCTCGTAAGATCCGTCTTTTAAAGCGGACGTGTTCTTTTACATCAATAAATATTTTCAAATCAATCATGTTTCGCACTTGCGGAAAGTAAAATAGAAGCACGCCTTCCATTATAATTACCGGTGATGGGTATATGATTATTTTTTTAGGGTCTTTATTCGGGTTGTTAAAGTTGTATTCCGTTTTTTCTATATTTTTTCCATTCATCAATTTTGTCATGTCATCAATAAACAAATCAATGTCAATCGATTTTTCTGAATCAAAATTTTCTATTCCATCGTCATCTAACGGTTGTAAGTGTCTTTCTTTGTAGTAATTGTCTTGCGAAACAAGGCTTACTTCTTTGTCGTTAAAAAATTTCATTAACTCACGAATAAAAGTAGTTTTTCCGGATCCGCTACCACCTGTAATTCCAATTATATAGGGCTTTTGCATGGCTATAATTTTTGATTAACTTGTAAAAACATGCACAAAAATAGTCTAAAATATTTTATTCTCTACAAACCTTACGGAATGCTCTCGCAATTCAAGTCCGAAGGGGCAAACAGAGGTATTGAAACAGTGAAGTTCCCGTTTCCAAAAGATGTTTATCCGGTGGGTCGATTAGATAGCGATAGTGAAGGATTATTGTTGTTAACGAATGATACTAAGATTAATTACCAACTGTTAGATCCAGTATTTAAACACAAGCGAACATATTTTGCCCAAGTAGAAGGCAATGTAGAGGAAGAGAAGTTAGAAGAATTGCGAAAAGGCTTGGTGTTGAATATTAAAGGAAAGATGCATACAACAGCACCTTGTAGCGCCTCAATTATAAAGGAACCTGTGTTACCGGAGCGCAATCCACCAATTCGATTTAGAAATACTATTCCCACTACATGGCTCTCAATCACAATTACAGAGGGCAAATACCATCAGGTAAGAAAAATGACAGCAAAAATTGGGTATCCTACCTTGCGGTTGGTGCGTTATTCGATTGAGAAATTACTAGTTGAAGGATTGGCAGTAGAGCAGGTGCTTGAGCTAACTCAAGAAGAAGCCTATGCTAAGCTGCTATTAAAAAAGTAAAAATTTATGTCGTCCTCTTTTACAGCTCGATTTAGAAAAATATCCTAAATCGAAGTTAAACTCCATTACCAGCATTGCTGTGAGTGGTTTTAGGGGCTTGTAGGATTTGAAGGTAGTTATATACGTACCGTCATTAAAAGGGTAGGAGGTGTTTGTACTTTTGCCTCCTGCACTTGTTAGTATATCCGATAAAGCGTACGTAAATCTACAACCTAGCAATAATGTTGCATTGTCAGTGCCTAATATACTTCCTCCGAAGCCAAAAACCGCAGCATAATAATTGGAGGTGTAATAATTTTTCGGGCTTGCGGTAAAAGCGGTAGCGATAGAGTTTTTTTCACTTGTTTTTTGAATTAAAGAAAGCTGTGGCCCAATTTCGGCATAGCTTCCGTTTGCAGCATGGTGTCTGTATAACAGTAAAAAATTCAATGTAGAAATGGCTACTGTTTTATTATACGACAAAGAGTCTGTTTTAATTTTGTACAATTGATTTAATGAGCTACTCATGATATCTATGGTAACTTCATGACTTTCGTTAAAATTAATCCCAATTTTTCCGCCATAACAATAGCCGGGAGTTATCTCATTGCCAATGTTTCTATCGTTCCAAATATTTCCATTTGTAATCAGTGTTACGCCATAGCCACCTTTTACACCAACATCAAACCATATTTTTTTTTGCGCAGAGCTTATTGTAATTGTGGTTAGTAAAATAGCGATTGTTAATTTTTGTATCATACCTAAAAAATGTGTGCGAATTTAAACAATATCATTGGTAAAGAAAATATAAAGTTATTTTCATAAGTTTACAGAGTTAATAAATTAATACAATGAAATTATTACAAGGAAAAACAGCGCTTATAACAGGAGCATCCAGAGGAATTGGAAAAGGAATTGCAATTAAATTTGCCGAACAAGGTGCAAATGTTGCGTTTACATATTTGTCGTCTGTAGAGCAGGCATTAGCATTGGAAGCTGATTTGGCAAAGTACGGAGTTAAAGCAAAAGGGTATAAATCGGATGCCGCAGATTTTAAGGCAGCAGACGAGTTGGTGACTAATGTTGTAGCTGATTTTGGTACTGTAGATGTGTTGGTGAACAATGCCGGTATTACACGAGATACACTATTGATGCGTATGAGTGAGCAGCAGTGGGACGAAGTAATGAATGCAAATTTGAAATCTATATTTAATCTTACAAAAGCTATACAACGCCCTATGCTTAAGCAACGCAAGGGAAGCATTATTAATATGAGCTCTGTAGTTGGTATAAAAGGCAATGCCGGACAGGCTAACTATGCTGCGTCAAAGGCAGGTATTATTGGATTTTCTAAATCTGTGGCACTGGAACTAGGTTCTAGAAATATTCGCTGCAATGCAATTGCTCCGGGTTTTATTGAAACAGAAATGACACATGCGCTAGACCCAAAAGTAATAGAGCAATGGAAGGAGTCTATTCCACTTAAACGTGGAGGAACGGTAGACGATGTTGCTAATTTGGCTGTATTCCTTGGCTCAGACATGTCCGGTTATATTACAGGACAAGTAATTACCGTTTGCGGTGGAATGCTTACTTAAATAAAAATGTTATCGTGAATCTTTCGTTCTCAACAGAATACTCAAATTTATTTATTTTTTTGTGCGTATTGTGTGGAGCTATTTATGCATTTGCACTTTATTTCAGAGAACGCTCGCTTAACAACATCGCCTCCGTTTATAGGATTATTGCTGCAAGTTTACGTTTTGTGTTGGTTAGTATTCTTTGTTTTTTATTACTATCTCCAATTAGTAAAAATGTATCTAGAACAGTAGAGAAGCCTATTGTTGCTATTGTTCAAGACAATTCAGCTTCTATCGTTCTTACGAAAGATTCTACTTTTTACAAAACAACTTATTTAAATAACTTACATAGTTTGTCTGAAAAATTATCTGAAAAATATGATGTAAGAAGATATAGTGTAGGCAATTCGCTAGAGCAGAATAAGGCAATTGATTTTACTGATAAACAGACCAACTTGTCTGATTTTTTTGAGGAAGCACAAACCGTTTTTTCGAATGTAAATATTGGTGCTGTATTACTTGCCTCTGACGGTATTTATAACAATGGTAGTAATCCGTTGTATAGTTTAAAATCAGTAAAAGCACCTGTTTATACCATTGCATTGGGCGATACCGCCATTAGAAAAGACATGGCAATTACGAAAGTGTCGCACAATCGATTGGCATATTTAGGTAATATATTTCCTGTGGAGGTGCTCGTAAATGCAAAACTGTTGACTGGAGAAAGTGCTGAACTATCTGTGTTTAGGGGCAATGAAAAAGTTTATTCTACAACCTATATTGTTTCGAATTCTAATTTTTCAACCACCATTCCTATTCAGTTGGAAGCGAAAACAGTCGGTTTGCAACGGTATAAGGTTGTACTTACTAATTTAAAAGAAGAAAGTAGTTATGTAAATAATCAAACAGATTTTTTTATAGAGGTTTTAGATTCTCGACAGAAGGTGCTATTGGTGTACGATGCGCCACATCCAGATGTTACTGCAATAAAGAGTGCAATTGATGCGAATCAAAATTATGAAATTACGGTAGCCGATTTAGCTTCCTACGAGAATGTAAAGAAATACAATTTGATTATTTATTGTTTTGTTAATGCAGCATCCAATAAGGCTGCCTCGGAAAAGCTTTTGACGGAAGCTTCTGAGCAATTAGTACCGATGCTCCTAGTTGGAAATCCAGGTGTGTTGTCGGCTAACATAGGGGTGAAAATTTCTAAAACAAGCAATAGGTACAATGAAGTAGAGCCTGTATTAAATAAAAACTTTTCGTTGTTTACCTTAACCGAAGAGTTTACTAAGTATGCAAAAAATTTTCCTGCATTGAGCTGCCCATTTGGTACGTATGAGGTGTCGAATGGATTTAATACGTTGTTTTATCAGAAAATCGGCTCTGTAGAAACCCAACAGCCGGCAATAGGCTTTTTTGAGTTGAATGCACAAAAAGTAGGAGTTGTTTTAGGAGAAGGCTTGTGGCGATGGAAGTTGCGTGAATATGCAGATAGAAACAATTCTAATCTATTTAATGAATTAATTCAAAAATTTGTACAGTATTTATCTGTAAAGGAAGATAAGAGTTTTTTTAGGGTGCAGGCACCAAAAAATAATTTTGAAAACGAACCGATAGAAATACAAGCGGAGATTTATAACAGTAGTTATGAATTGGTAAATGATGCGGATGTTTCCTTTACGATTACTAATGAACAAGGGAATAAATATCCTTTTTTGTTTGCCAAAACGGGCAAGTCGTATAGTTTAAATGCCGGCTATTTCCCGGTAGGGGAATATAAGTACGAAGCGGAAGCCGTTATTAATGGTAAGAAAGAAAAAGTTACTGGAGTAATTAGCACAAGCCCTCTATTAGTTGAAAATACTAATACTACAGCCGACCATCAATTGTTGTATCAACTGGCAGCTAAAACCGGAGGTGCAATGTATTACCCTAATCAGTTGGATAAATTGCAAGATGAGTTGCTAAAGGACACATCCATTAAAAGCATCATCCATAACGAAACAAAGCTGGAAGATCTAATAAATAAGAAATTTATCTTTTTTATTTTATTATTACTTGTTTCTATAGAGTGGTTTATTCGAAAATATAATGGTTCGTATTAAGAAGGCAATAGAAAATCATTTTTCAAGCTTTTTATTCTCCTTTTAGGTTTAACTTGTAACCTGTTCCGTGTATGTTTTCGATTTCAATATTTGGATCATCTTTTAAGAAGTTCCTTAATTTTGTAATGTAAACATTCATACTTCTGCCTGAAAAGTAATTACTATCTCCCCAAATTTGTTTTAATACATACTCACTTGTTAAAACATGATTTTTATTTTCGAATAGTAAATGCAAGAGAGCAGCTTCTTTAGGAGAGAGCTTTTGTTTTTTTGTATTAGAAGTAATTGTTCTAGAGTCGCTGTTGTATTGATATTTTCCGATGTTATATTCTGTTGCTTTCGTTGGCTTTTCTAATTGCCTCCTATTTAGTAAAGCTTTTATTTTTAGAAGCAACAATTCAGAATCAAAGGGCTTTGTAATGTAATCGTTTGCTCCAATTTCATATCCCTTCACTATATCTTCTTTCAATGTTTTAGCCGTTAAAAAAATAAATGGAGTGGTATTATTTATTTGTTTTATTTCCTTTGCTAAGGTAAATCCATCTTTCAAAGGTAGCATCACGTCTAATACACACAAATCAAATTCGTTTTTTCCGAACTCGCGCAATGCAATCTCTCCATCAAGGCAGTGTACAACAGCGTATCCGCTAATTGTTAAATAATCTTTCAAAACAGACCCAAAGTTAATGTCGTCTTCGGCTAATAATATTTTTATCATTTATATATAATTTAGTTTGATTTGAAAAGTACTGCCTTTTCCTAATTCACTTTGTACAGTAATCTTTCCTTGGTGAGCTTCGACTATACTTTTCACATAGCTCAGCCCTAGTCCAAACCCTTTTACATTGTGGATATTACCTGTTGAAACTCGATAGAATTTTTCAAATATTCTTGATAAATCTTCACGACTTATTCCTATTCCATTGTCAGATATTTCTAAAATTAGCTTATCGTCTTTCGTGTACGTTTCAATTTTAATGATAGGTGGGCTTGTTGAATATTTGGTAGCATTTTCAAGTAAATTCAGTAATGCATTTTTGAAATGAAACGTATCTAATAATACATCCACTTTACTTGCCTTGAAATCTGTACTAATTTTGCCCCCCTTAGATTCTACTTGTAGGCGAATATGGGGTATTGTGTCTTCAATAAATTCATGAATGTTTGTGCGTGTTGACTGGATTTCAAATTCTTTTTTTTCAACAAGAGCAGATTTTAAAATGTTTTCCATGTGCTCATTCATACGTTTGTTTTCCTGTTTAATGACACGTATGTACTGTTTTACCTTTTCGGGGTTACAAACAATAGCATCATTTATGATAGTGTCAGCCGCAAGAGAGATGGTGGCAATTGGAGTTTTGAGTTCATGCGTCATGTTATTGACAAAGTCATTTTTAATATCTGATAATTTTTTCTGATTGTAGATTGTTTTAACAGTAGTAAAAAAAATTCCTATAATAATTAATACAAAAAGAAAGGAAAATAAAAACTGGATTAGTAAGGATTGGTAGACATAATTGTTCTCTTCTTTAAACTGAAACTTTATAAACTCTGAGTTGGGGTTAAAGTCATTAGGAAAAAGCTGAACTTGATAGGAGAAATCCGCAGGTGATTTAGACATCGTCTGGTCCGATACATAAGTCCATTGGTGAGCCAAGGTGTCGTATATTCCAAAGTTGAATTCGGCAGTAATTCCATTTTTGTTGAGTGCCGATTCAATAGTTTTTTTCAATGAAGCGCTGGTATCTATTCTAGTTATTGCAGCTCCTCCTTTCTGTATGTATTGAAGCATTATGTCCCCAACAACGGCATTCAGGAAATCTACATTTTCACCTGTTTTCAAAGGTTGAAGGTTTGAATCAACCAAATTCATTTTAAGATTTTTGGAGTAATAATTTGAGTGGCTTGATACATTGCTTTTAATTAACCTAACATTATTAATTAGGCTGTTTTTTGCCCCCAAATTATAAATATATGTTTCTGTATTTATTATACTAAGCCTTATATTGGAGGTGTCTAATAAATTTATAGTCCCAATTTTTTCTGTCTCTTGATTTTCTAATTCACGAACCACATTGTTCAACACAAAATTTATATCTTTTCTTAATTCTTCTTTTTTTAGAGTAACTGCTTTGGTTAGCCAATTTATTTGAAATAGCACAATACCAAACAAGGCAAGACACATTATAACAATAAGTATTTTAAAGTAATTAAACTTCATCATTAAACTAAAGATATTGATTTATCGTACTTAATATGAAATATATTCGCAAGTTGTATGCTGGAAATTTTAACACTTCATTAACACTTATTAAATAAGTCTTAACCATAGTGGCTTAGAATGAGGGGTATCTTTGTATTATAAAAATAACTAAACTTAAAATCTAAAAATTATGAAAGCTTCAAAAATCAAAACAGCCGTTTTTTTTCTATTAGTAATAAGCGGTATTAGTGCTCAATCTGTATCTAAAACAATGAGCTCAAATGAAAATAGAAAGAATAATGTAAAACAGGATTCTCTTGCAGTTACTGTTTATAAAGGCACGTATCAAGGTAAGAACTTGTATTTCAATAATTCATTTGCTCCAAATGGTGTTGGGTTTAGTATAAAGGAGATAGTAGCAAGTGGTTCATCTGCTAATTTTGTGTTCAATAACGTTGATGCTTCTGCTTTTGAACTAGATCTTAAACCTTTAAATTTGAAAATAGGAGATGCCGTTAATGTGGAGGTAAAACATCTTATAGGCTCCACTTGCAAGTTATTAAACCCCGAGGCAATATTGATAAAAACGGAGTACAAACCAAATACTCAAACATCCAAATCACAATCATTTCCAAATGCGCAAACTTCTGATACAACCCAAGTTTATGCAGGTATTTACAAAGGGAAGAATTTATATTTTAATAATCCTTTTGGTCCAGGGGGTCAAGGCTTTTGTGTGAAAGAAATACTAGTAAATGGTAAAAAATCAAAAAGTGATATGAATTTCTCCGCGTTTGAGCTTGATCTGAAGCAGTTAAAGTTGAACCAGGGTGCTGCATTAAAAGTAGAGGTTATACATGAAAGTGGCTGTACTCCTAGACTTTTAAATAGAGAGGCGATTCAATAAAACAAAAAATATTTAAATGTTTTTTAAAGCTGCCTTAAAACTGAGGCAGCTTTTTTTAGTATGTTACAACTGCTCTTAATGAAAAGAGAATATCTTTTGAGCATCTTACTGAGAAAACGGATTAAGTCTACATTCGATAATTACAACCACTTCTTCTTTCTAAAGTAATACACCAATGATCCCATAATAGTAAGCATTACAACCCAAGTAGCTGCATATCCCCATTTGGAATGTAGTTCGGGCATGTTGTCAAAGTTCATGCCATATACACCGGCAATAAATGTTACAGGAATAAATATGGTAGAAATAA
The DNA here is from genome assembly GCA_017303975.1 of Bacteroidota bacterium. Classification (NCBI taxonomy): domain Bacteria; kingdom Pseudomonadati; phylum Bacteroidota; species Bacteroidota bacterium. The sequence goes on along the minus strand of JAFLBG010000025.1, from coordinate 24,219 downwards.
TAGTTAACACTTTCATTACTTCATTCATTTTATTACTTACACTGGATAAATAAATATCCATCATCCCGGAAAGCAAGTCTCTAAAGGTTTCTACGGTATCAATAATTCGAATGGTGTGATCGTGTACATCTCGCAAATAAATTCCTGTGGTTTGTTTTATCAGCGTGGTTTCACTTCGTTCAATGTTGTTTATCAATTCGCGCATAGGCCAAACAGCTTTGCGTAAAAAAATCATTTCTCGTTTTAAATGGTGCAGTTGGTGTAATATTTCTCTTGACGGGTCCCCAACCATTGATTCTTCCAGTGTTTCAATGCGGTCGTCAATTTTTTCAAGAATCCCAAAATAACAATCTACTACAGCATCAATTAAGCAATAGGCTAAATAATCAGCACCACATTTTCGTATTCTTCCTTTTCCTTGTCGTATTCTTGTTCTGATTAAATCAAATGCATCTCCTCCTTGTGCCTCTTGAAACGAAATAACCAAGTTGTCCATTAATACAATACACAGCTGTTCGGCATTTACATCTTTGTCGTAGTAGGGCATTTTCATGATGCATACCACATAATGGTCGTAATCCTCAAACTTGGGGCGTTGGTCTGTATTTACAATGTCTTCCAGCGTAAGCGGATGTATATTAAACAGCGACCCAATTTTATCAATGATTGCGGTGTTATGGATTCCATCTACGTTTATCCATTTAACCATATCGGGATGAGATGCCGAGAAACAGTCATTTATATCATCGAATTGTTTTTCGATAAATTCTTTTTCATTGTATTCGATAAGAGTAATTTTAACAGGTTCTGTGCGCTTTTCTCCTTGATATACAAGCGTTCCCGGAGGGAGTCCTTTTTTTGTCATGTGTTATTCTTTTTTACCTGCTACTACAATTACAAATTCTCCTTTGGGTTCCTTCTTCTTAAAGTGCTCTACCAGTTCAAATAAAGTACCTTTTTTATTTTCCTCATAAAATTTTGTTAGTTCTCTTGAAATGCTTGCTTCTCGGTCGTTTCCAAATAATTCGCAAAATTGTTCAAGTGTTTTTACCACACGATACGGAGATTCGTAAAATACCATTGTTCGTGTTTCTTCTTTTATTTCTTGCAAGCGTGTTTGGCGTCCTTTTTTTACCGGCAAAAATCCTTCGAAACAAAATCGTTCACAAGGCAATCCGCTATTTACGAGTGCGGGCACAAATGCGGTTGGCCCCGGCAAACACTCAACAGCAATTCCTTTTTTCAGGCATTCGCGTATTAATAAAAAGCCCGGGTCTGAAATTCCTGGTGTGCCGGCATCGGTAACAAGCGCTACAGAGGCTACTTCTGCAATGCGCTCCGTCAACGATTCTACCATTGCATGTTCGTTGTGCATATGGTACGCGCTTATTTTTTTATCAATGGCATAATGTTTTAGTAAATGAGAACTTGTGCGAGTGTCTTCGGCAAGAATAAAATCAACCGTTTTAAGAGTCTCTAGCGCACGAAGTGTAATGTCTGCCAAATTACCAATAGGGGTGGGTACTACAATAAGTTTTGCCATTTCTAAATTTTAAAATTAAGTGAATAGCCTATATGCAGATTGATAGAAAGATTCTACGGTATCCTTTTTCTCGTCATTCCATGAATAAATACTTTTTAAGTTGTCCAAATAGGTTTCTAGCTCATCTTCCGATAAAATATTATTTATTTGATTCAATGCAATGGTATATTCGTGGGAGTTGCCATTAAATAGTTGATTGATAAACATAAATTTTTCGTTTATGCCAATGTAGTTTCGGATATCTCTTGCCACAAATTCTGCAGCAGCTGCGGTTTCCGTATTTTTCAAGTCTTCGGTAATCCCACTATTGGTAGCTACTTTAGGGGCTTCTGTAGGTGTATTTTGGTTTTGTGCGTTTATCGACAAATACGCATTTAGGTATATAAATGTGCTGTGCAGGTGATTTGATTTTTCTATTAGCAACCGCAGTCCCTCGCTTGTTGGGGTAACAGAGTAGTTGCTCCAAAGTTCCTTAATACGTTCAATACTTTGTTCTATTTCAAGTGTTGTTTTTGTAGGCATGTGGCATTTTTTAGCTGATGGAATTAACGTTGTTTTTAGTTAACAACTACCAACATTGTTTGTGAATTAGTTTATTAAATATCAAACGCAAATTTTGCTAGTTTTGTTGTGCTTTCTAATATAACAATTCTTGATGTGTTTACAGAATAGTATTTTTTAAAATGCAAATTCATGGTTTACATTTTCAAGATTGTTTTAGTAAGAAGACTGTAACGCACCTATTTTTAATACGAATAAAATGTTTCTCGAAAACACTATAAATTATAAGAAGCGCTCAGGTTACATCGAAGTAATCTGTGGATCTATGTTTTCGGGCAAAACAGAAGAGCTTATTCGAAGATTAAAACGTGCACAGTTTGCCAAACAGAAGGTAGAAATTTTTAAACCGCAGATAGACACTCGTTATCATGAAAGTGATGTGGTGTCGCATGATTCCAATGCTATTCGCTCTACTCCGGTTCCTACATCATCCAATATTTTATTGTTGGCTACAGATGTTGATGTTATTGGAATTGACGAGGCACAGTTTTTTGACATGGAATTGGTAAATGTTTGTAATCAGTTGGCAAATCAAGGAATGCGTGTTATCGTTGCCGGATTGGATATGGATTATTTAGGAGAACCATTTGGTCCAATTCCAAATTTGATGGCAGTTGCGGAGTATATTACAAAAGTGCACGCTATCTGTATGCGTTGCGGAAATTTAGCAAACCACTCTCATCGTATAATTGAAGAGCAAGGACAAGTTTTATTGGGAGAAAAAGAAAGCTACGAACCTCTTTGTAGAAGCTGCTTTGCGCTATCTAACAATAATGAGTACTGTTGAAATTAAGAGTAAGCAAATATCTTCTTTTTAATGTCGGATGCCTTTTTTTTAGCGCATGCTCTACATCTACCGAAACATACACATTTACAGAGCACGTATCTCCAATTGTTTTTACAAAATGTGCTACCTGCCATCGGTTAGACCATGCGGGTCCCTTTCCACTCACTACCTATCAACAGGTTGTAAAAAGAGCCGATGCTATTAAGTTTGTGGTAAATGCTAAAATGATGCCGCCATGGCCCGCAAACCCTAGTTATTCGCATTTTTTGTCCGAAAAAACACTTACTGCGCAAGAGATAGAGGTAGTTACAAAATGGATTGAAGGTGGTTGTTTGCCGGGAGATACATCAACACTGCATTACACGCCAACTGCCGATGCAGTGTTTTCTAATTTGGGCAAACCTGATTTGATATTAAAAATGCCCCATCCTTTTTTGTTAAAGGGAAACAGCAAGGATAAATTTTATTTAATGAAATTTCCGTACGAATTGGATCGCGATACATTCATAAAATCTATTGTGTTTGTTCCGGGGAACAGAAAATTGGTGCACCATGTAAATGGCTTTATTATTCAGTATGACGAGGGCAAGAAGAAAAATGTTTTTGATGGGGATTGGTATGTAGATACCGATTCTGTGGATGTGAAAACCGGCTATGAAATATTAAAGCTGGCAAATGATGATGGAACTTATCCAATGCTTACACCTTCTGTTTGCAACTATTTACCGGGAGTAGAAGGTGTTATGTATCCCAATGGAATAGGAGGTTTTAGTATAAAACGTTCGGGTGCAATTTTTTTAAAAGATATTCATTACGGACCATCTCGTATTAATCAATTCGATTCATCCTACTTTGCAGTGTATTTCGACTCGAAACCACCTAAGCGCAGAACATTGGAATTTCAGCTTGGAACCCTTGGCGTTTCAGCTATTGAGCCGAAATTGGTAATTCCTCCAAATCAAGAAAAAACATTCTCTACACATTTAAAAATACCTATTGATATTTCGGTGCTTACCATTAATCCGCACATGCATTTGTTGGGAAAGTCTTACAAAGCTTATGCCATAAAGCCTTCAGGAGATACCATTCCTCTTATTTCTATTCCTAAATGGGACTTTAATTGGCAGTACTTTTATACATTTCCCCAAATGCTTAAAATTCCTGCCGGTAGTGTTGTTTGGGCAATCGGGACTTTTGATAACACAACAAAGAATCCCAACAATCCGTTTAGCCCTCCTCGTACTGTTGCCGAACGAGATGGCAGTATGCGTACAACAGACGAGATGTTTCAGTTTATTGTAACATACTTGCCCTATCAAAAAGGAGACGAAAACATTTCGTTGCAGCCTAATTAAATAAAAGGAGCTTCCTAAACAAGCTTTCTTTTATCGTTTGAAAAATTAAAATGAGGATAAATAAGCTCTTGTACCTTTTTTATATAATGTTTCTGTAACTTTTTTACCACACAAAAAATAATACCATTCAATCTTTTCATTGGTAATAGATTGAAGTGTTTTGCTGTGCTGAAAAACCAACTTGTTATCTTTTTGAGGTAATATCATTACGATACTGTTGCTTGATACGATATAATCTCCGTTTGTTACCACACCATCAACATCAATTGATAAGGTTTGGTCGCCTCTAAAGTTATATACTGTAACAGTTTTATTTCGTTCTCCATTGATGATGGCTTTTGAGTCTAACGCCCATTCTCCAATAAGAAATTTACTTACATCAGGACCTAATGAAGGAGGAGTTGTTGTTTTTGAATTTGTGGTAGGGCCTGTAAAAGAACTAAATACTGCCACAAACAGGAACATAAAAGGCACAATGCCTCTTACTAAGAGATTTTTTTTTGCTTTCATTACTAGGTTAAGTTTAGGTTGCAAAAATACCTCATTTAAGAGCGGAAGTCAACATTTTTTACGATTATTCTTAAGAAAAAAAACGATTCGGTATAAATTGTTGATTTTTAGGTGTTTGTATTTGCTCTGAGAACATCTTTCCGCAGTAAGACTTTGTATAATTCACGAAAAATGATTTGACGGGCTAAAGCTTCGTTTTCTTCTTTCCCATCCACCATCAATCCAAAGTTTTTCAGGAAAGATTGCTCAGAAACATCCACTCGATATAAAATAGATGCTAATTTTTCGGGATTGCAGGTTTTAATAAAATGTCTGATTTGAGAAAGTAATTCTATATAAGTTGTAGCGTAATTAGAAACGATAAATAAATTGTCCGTTAATTCAAAGTCTTTATTTAATTGCAAAATGAGGGCATCAACTATTTCTTGCTGCGACAAATAAATAGCAGGGTTCGTGATGTTCATTTTGATGTATTATTTGTGTAATTTGAAACACGTAAATTAAAAATAAATACCCAAATGAGAATATTCTTAGCGCTGTTTCTTGTTTCTAGAGTTTCTGCATTTTCTCAACCGTTCGATTTGCAAGGCCACCGAGGGTGTAGAGGATTGATGCCGGAGAATACAATTCCTGCATTTGTAGAGGCGCTGAAGCATGGAGTAACAACGCTGGAGTTGGATGTGGTTGTTTCAAAAGATGGACAATTGGTGGTGTCACACGAGCCATGGGTTTCAGGCGCTATTTGTGAGAATAAAAAGAAAGAGGCAATTGTTGGCATGCAACACAACATCTATCAACTTACGTATGCAGAGGTTTTGAGTTTTGATTGCGGCAGTAAATTCAATAAAAAGTATCCGGAGCAAAAGAAAGTAAGTACTGTTAAACCTTTACTTATTCAAGTGCTAGATACAGTTGAAGCGCTTATTAGGAGCGGGAAATGCAAGTCTGTAAATTACAATATAGAAATTAAACAAAGCCCGGGATGGGAAAATTTATTTACTCCGCCTACAGATGTTTTTGTAAAAAAAGTAGTGGATGTGTTGTCCGAAAATAATATTAAAAACAGAACTACTCTACAATCCTTTGATATAGGCACATTAGAAGCTATCCATAAAATGGACCCGGAAATTAAAACTGCGTTTTTGGTGCTCAATAAAAATTCGCTAAAAAAGAATTTGCACACACTTTCTTTTAAACCAACCATATACAGCCCTTACTATAGATTGGTAAGAAGAAAAACGGTTAAGCATGCCCATGCACAAGGCATTCAAGTTATTCCGTGGACAGTAAACAAAAAAAGTAAAATGAAAAAACTGATACGCTTTAAAGTAGATGGAATTATTACTGATTATCCAAATAGATTGAATGAGGTAGTGAACAAGAGCTAGCAACTTAAATCGGGTCGTCACCCTGTGCGGAGTCGAAGGGTGTGCGTTTGCCAGCCCATGCCCTTCGACTTCGCTCAGGGTGACCAAAAAACGCACTAATACTAATTACACTATTTTCTCTTAAATACAAGTCTTTCGACAGGTTTGTTATTAATGATGTGCTGTTCAATTATTTCATCTACATCACTTAATTCAACACCCACATAAAATACACCTTCTGGATAAATAGCAATAGTTTGACCAAAGTCGCAAATGTCCAAGCAGCCGGCTTTTTGGGCTCTTAATTTTATTGGCAAGTTTTTTTCTTTTAGCTTCTTTTTGAAAGCATCTACAATCTCCAATCCGTGAGCTTCTCCACAGCTTTTTCTTGCTGCGCCTGCTGCACGTTGGTTAGTGCAGATAAATATGTGTTTGTCGTATAGCATTTTTTACATTTTATTATTCTGTTTCATCTTTTCGGCTTTTATATTTTTTTCATTTTCTTTTAATTTTTCTTTAATTGAAAAAAATGAAAAATCTTTAGCAATTATTTTATTTTTATATAGTAGCACAAAATGAGGCAAAATTATATTTGCATCATAGGCCTTTGCCACCATAGACCCATCAGGTCCCTTAGTGTCAATAAGATTAATATACTTACCAAGATCATATTTTTCTAATGCAGCTATCCAATCTGCTTTTTTTTTGTCTAACGAAATGGTTATAACCGACAAATCATAGTCAGCATATTGACTAACAAATTGCTTTATATGTTTAAATTGCACAGAGGTGCAGCTGATATCTGATGTCCAAAAATATAAAATAACATATTCCGTTTTAATTGTATTTAATTTAAACTCATTTTCTTTATCATCAAGTAAGCTAAAATCTTTAACTTTGGAGTCTTTTTCTATAATGTCTTCTAGCTTTTGAACATTCTCCTTTAACTCACTTAAATAACTATTTTTCTCGTTTTTAGTTGATAAATACAAGATTGTATTTAATACAGAAATGTCATGACTTACATTATTTACCCCTTTACCCACATCAAAATTTATTTCATTCTCCTTTCTAGTAAAAGGATTGTAATTTAAGTAATCTATTATTTTTACGAAAGAGCTATCATATCCAGCTTTAACTTTTCTAATAAAGTCTTCCGTAGAATGATAAGCAACTCCATCATAAAAAATAGTAGTGTCTTCATTTCCATTATGTTCAGAGTTGAGGTCCTCAAATTTTTGATAGAACTCATCGAATAACTGCACAAGAAAACCACTCCTAAAAACTTTCATCGCTTTTGACTTATCCACTTCCTCTTCATTACCCCTTAATTTATCAAGAAGTTTCATTTCTATTTCATTCTTAATCGAATCAAAATTTAAAAATTGATTATTCATAATTTTTTCATTCAATTCAAACTTTTTGATTTTCGATTTATCCTTGTAATACCTTTCTAACAAATCATTATCAACAAAACCGTTTAATCTTAGGCTTTCAAAAATGCTATCCTTGGCAAAAGATATAAAGCCATTTGTACAAGTATCTAAAGGGAACGAAACATCTTCATCAAAAGGGGTAAATAGATTGTACGCTGCCAACTCTTTTATTTTGCCACTAAACCCAAATTCTCCATTTTCGTTTGTTATTGCAGTATCAATTCGGGTATTGTATCCAAACTTAATCTGCTCTAAATACAATGTGTCGTTTTTACTTCCCTTTATCTTGCCCTTTAAAGTAAAATGATAAGGATCTTTTATTTCTTTAGTAGAGCAGGCTGCAAATACCATAGATAAAAGCATAGAGGTGTATAGTAATTGTTTCATCTGTTTCTTAAAATTATTTTAATAGATTTATAAATGTAAATAAATTATGATGGTTAAAGAAGCTGTACCTATTTAGAGAAAAGAAATTCGAAAAAAATTGCTCCCCAACCCACATACCGAACAAAAAGCAGTAAAATTATTTTTACTTGCATGCACTATTTTACTAGTTGTATTTAGTTTTTTATCAGAAGGCACCTATGAAAGTGGCGACAGTATTCAACATTTTTTGATTTCAAAATATTCGTTTCAGCATCCCGAACTTTTTTTGCATCATTGGGGAAAGCCTTTATTTACAATACTTTCAGCGCCATTGGCACAATTCGGATTTGTTGGCATTAATATATTTAACATTGCCTGCGCCATTGCAACCGCTTGGTTTTGTTATTTAATTGCAGTGCAATTAAAATTAGCAAATGCGTTTTTAGTGCCGCTGTTTTCGCTGTGTGCGCCCATTTACTTTGTGTCAATTATTTCCGGACTTACAGAAATGCTTTTTGCTTTTCTACTTGTTGTAAGCATTTATTTTGTAATCAAACAAAGACCGAACACTTCGGCAATTCTTGTTTCCTTCCTTCCTTTTGTGCGCTCCGAGGGGTTTTTGCTTATTCCTATTTTTGCAATCTATTTTGTTTTCCACAAAAAATGGAAGTCCTTGTTTTTATTGCCTTTGGGAACACTGTTGTTTTCTCTAGCCGGGTTTTTGTATCACTACCACGATATTTTCTGGATTTTAAATAGCAATCCCTACAAAGGCGCAGCCGATATTTATGGTAGTGGGACACTCACTCATTTTATTTCAAAAAATGAATTTATTTTTGGAACACCCCAAGTAGTGCTAATTGTAGCAGGAGTCGTTTCTATGTTTTTTTTGAGTTTCAAACAAGTGGTAACCTCCCCAATCTATAATCACCATCGATTAATTTACGCATGTTTCTTAGTATATTTTATTGCACATTCTGTGTTTTGGTGGAAGGGAATTCATAGCTCACTTGGACTTATTCGTGTAATTGCTGGTGTAACTCCTTTGCTAAGTCTTGCTGCTCTACAAGGATTTAATTTTATAATTACTCCGCTCTCCTTTCTTAAGAAGAGAGGGGTAGAGAGAGGATTTTACTACTTACTGCTTTTTGTAGTTATCTGCACAACCCTTTGGATGCCTTTCAAACAACATAATTTCCCCAAACAATTGAACTACGAAGACCAAGTGGTTAAGCAGGCTGCTGATTGGTTTAAGAAAACAGAGCTTATTCATGCCAGAAGTTACTACATACATCCCTATTGGAGCTATTTTACAAATAAAGACCCTTTTGATGCAACTCAAAATATTTGGAGTGTACGTGAAAATGATTTCCTTCAAAAAATTAAAGTAGGCGAATTATTTATTTGGGATAGCCATTATTCACCGGCTGAAGGGCATTTCAGACTACAAGTGTTGTTGGAGTCTAAACAATTTGAACAAGTAAATTATTTTAATTCCGGAAATGCCCCGCGCCCCAAGGATAAAGAACTTTTTGAGTTATATGTTTTTAAGCGAGTAGAATAGTAATAGTGCCATTTAAAATATTACGTTTAATATCCCTATTTATCCAACCTTTTTTTTAAATTTATGGTTAACCACTTTTTGTTGATTTGCAGACAAGTTGGTTGTAAATAGTTATATTTTATGGATAAACTGGCATATTTAGGTAGCGCAGAGGTTGCAATGGTAGATAGCTTATATGAGCAATACATAAAAGACAATTCATCTGTTGATGTTTCTTGGCAAAAATTTTTCGAGGGTTTTGAATTTGCTCAGAAAAATTTTGAGGATAACGGAGGCATTATTCCGGAGAACGTTTCAAAGGAGTTTAATGTTGTTAATCTTATAAATAATTATAGAACTCGAGGACACTTGTTTACACGCACCAATCCGGTACGTGAGCGAAGAAAGTATTCTCCCACATTAGATATTGAAAACTTCGGTTTAACTAAGACCGATTTAGAAACTGTATTTCAAGCCGGTTCGCAAATAGGTATTGGGCCTGCAAAATTGAAAGATATTGTAGCGCATTTAACACAAACCTATTGTCAATCGATTGGTGCAGAGTATATGTACATTCGAAATCCGGATGTTATAAAATGGCTTCAGGATAAAATGGAAGGAAGCCGCAATACGCCCAATTTTTCGTTAGATGAAAAAAAGAAAATTTTAGAAGACCTAGGGCATGCAGTAATTTTCGAAAATTTTTTACACACTAAATTTGTTGGACAAAAGCGTTTTTCGCTAGAAGGTGCAGAAGCTGTAATTCCCGCCTTGGCAGCAGTTTGCGAGAAAGGTGCCGACATGGGTATTCAGGATTTTGTGATAGGAATGGCGCACAGAGGGCGTTTGAATGTACTTGCAAATATTTTACATAAAACATACAAGGATATTTTTACCGAATTCGAAGGTCGCCCCTCCGAAGATTCTCTGTTTGATGGAGATGTAAAGTACCACATGGGCTATTCGTCCGATTGGGTAACAGATAACGGGAAAAAAATACATTTGAGTTTAACTCCTAATCCATCCCACTTAGAGGCTGTAGATCCTGTGGTAGAGGGCATTGTGCGTGCAAAGATTGACAATAGACACAATGGAGATGTAAGTAAAGTTTGTCCTGTATTAATTCATGGAGATGCAGCATTGGCAGGACAAGGAATTGTGTACGAGGTAATCCAAATGTCCACATTAGATGGCTACAAAACAGGCGGAACGGTGCATGTAGTGATAAATAACCAAGTCGGATTTACAACCAATTACTTAGATGCACGCTCTAGCACATATTGTACGGATGTGGCTAAAGTAGTTTTATCTCCTGTGTTTCATGTAAATGGTGATGATGTAGAGGCGTTGGTGTTTACAGTAAAATTAGCATTGGAATTCCGACAAAAATTTAATAGAGATGTATTTATTGATGTGTTGTGTTACCGCAAATACGGGCATAACGAAGGTGATGAACCTCGCTTTACACAGCCATTGTTATATAAAGCAATCGCAAAGCATCCAAACCCAAGAGAAGTGTATGTTCAGCAATTGCTTGCGCAAGGGGCGATAGAAGCGGAGTATGCTAAAGAGCAAGAGCTGAGCTTTAAGAAACATTTGCAAGATAAATTAGACGAAGCTAAGCAAACAGAAAAAGCTCGAATAACATCGTTCTTAGAAGGGCAATGGAAAGGTGTAAGAATGGCTACCGACAAGGATTTTGAGCAATCGCCTAAAACAGCTATTGATGAAAAGGTATTTCTATTTCTTGCAAAAAAAACAACACAACTACCGACAGATAAAAAATTCTTTACTAAAATAGAAAACCTCTTTAAAGACCGCCAGTCTATGATTTCGAAAGACTCTTACGACTGGGCAATGGCAGAGCTACTAGCGTATGCGTCTTTACTTAACGAAGGACATCCTGTGCGCTTTAGTGGGCAAGATGTAGAGCGAGGAACCTTCTCTCATCGTCATGCAGTGGTTAAAGTAGAGGATTCTGAAGAAGAATATATTCCACTGAATAATATTTCCGACACACAAGCAAAATTAAATATTTACAATTCGTTGCTTTCTGAATATGGTGTACTGGGCTTTGAATATGGCTATGCCATGGCTTCGCCTAATGCACTTACTATTTGGGAAGCTCAATTTGGCGATTTTTTTAACGGGGCTCAAATTATTATCGACCAGTTTATTACATCCTCTGAAGATAAATGGAGACGAATGAATGGCTTGGTAATGTTGCTGCCACACGGATACGAGGGCCAAGGACCGGAACATTCCAGCGCACGTATGGAACGCTTTTTACAGCAATGTGCCGAAAACAACATTCAAATACTGAATTGCACTACACCTGCAAACCAGTTTCATGCCATCCGAAGACAGCTGAAGCGTGATTTCAGAAAGCCTTTGATATGCTTTACTCCTAAAAAGTTATTGCGTTATCCGTTATGTGTTTCAGGCGTTGCAGACTTTACGAAAAGTAATTTCCAAGAAGTAATAGATGACTCTAAAGCGAAAGTAAAAGATGTGAAACGTATTGTGTTTTGCTCCGGAAAAATTTATTACGAATTATACGAACAGCGCGAGAAATATAAAAACAACGATATAGCCATTGTTCGTGTAGAGCAGTTGTATCCTGTGCCTCATAAGCAGATAAATGAAGTGGTAGCAAAGTATAAGAATGCCAAAGAGTATATTTGGGCACAAGAAGAGCCTGAAAATATGGGCGCATGGACTTTTGTACTGCGTATGCTTAAACACTTAAATTTGCAATATGTTGGACGAGTAGAAAATGCAAGCCCTGCAACAGGATTTGCAAAAATTCATGCCGAACAAGATAAAGCAATTATGACTAAAATATTTGAAGTGAGCCCTGTTGCTGAAAAAAGTAAGAAAACAAGTACTAAAAAAAATAAATAGAAAATATGTCATTAATCGAAATAAAAGTACCAAGCCCGGGAGAATCAATAACGGAAGTGAATATAGCTCGTTGGATTGTAAAAGATGGTGAGTATGTAGAAAAAGACCAAGAGCTGGCAGAAATAGATTCTGATAAAGCTACATTAACCATTAATGCAGAGGAAAGTGGTGCTGTAAAGTTATTAGCTAAAGAAGGAGATACCGTAAAGGTTGGCGATGTAGTTTGTAAGATTGATACTAGTGTAAAAGGGGAGAAAAGTACAAAGTCTAATGTACAAAGTACAAAGCAGGAAGCTGTAAAAACGGAAAGTAAGACTTCTGAAGCTGCTCAACAAGTATCATCCAGCGTGCAAAATTCATCTTACGCGAGTGGAACGCCATCTCCCGCTGCCAAGAAAATGATGGAAGAGAATAAAATAGCTTCCTCTCAAGTGCCTGCAAATGGTAAGGATGGTAGAATTACTAAGCAAGATGTGCTTGCCGCTATGAGCAAAGGTTTTGATACCAAAGCACTAGTAGGTTGGGCTGGATCGCGTGATACGGATCGTCAGAAAATGACACCGCTTCGTAAAAAGTTAGCACAACGATTAGTGGCTGTTAAAAATCAAACAGCTATGCTCACCACATTTAATGAGGTGGACATGAGCAATATTTATGCGTTGCGTGCTAAGTATAAAGATAAATTCAAAGAAAAATATGGAACCAATTTAGGGTTCATGAGTTTCTTTGCCAAAGCCGTTTGTGAGGCGTTGTATCATTTCCCTGCCGTGAATGCCATGATTGATGGGGAAGAAATAGTATATCATAAATATTGTGATGTAGGTATTGCCGTGAGTGCTCCAAAAGGCTTAGTAGTTCCGGTATTGAGAAATGCAGAAGGAATGTCTTTGGCGCAAATTGAAACAGAGATAAAAAATTTGGCAATTAAAGCACGCGATAATAAAATAGAATTAAAAGACATGGAAGGTGGAACCTTTACCATTACCAATGGTGGTGTGTTTGGCTCGTTGATGTCAACACCAATTATAAATCCTCCACAAAGTGCTATTTTAGGTATGCATAATGTTGTAGAGCGTCCAATAGCTGTGAATGGTCAGGTAGTTATTCGTCCGATGATGTACGTTGCATTGTCATACGATCATCGAATCATTGATGGGCGTGAGTCGGTAGGCTTTTTAGTAAAAGTAAAAGAGATGTGCGAGAATCCTTCGAAAATGTTATTTGGCGGGAAAGACCCGAATGACGTGTTGTTGGGGATGTAGAAAACATAGTACGAATGTTTAAATAGTAAAATAAGCTCAAAATAGTTTAATGCACACAATAGATACTACTTATTACAACAGATGTATTGCTACTTTGAACAAGGCTTATGCTGCGCTTATTACAACAAATCCTACAACAATTGACTACGAGATATACCGATCGGCCTGCATAAAAGAGTTTGAAATAATATTAGAGCAAAGTGGAAAGCTTCTAAAAAAAATATTAAAACCCTACTTTCATTCATCAAGGGAAGTGGATAAGTTATACTTTAAAGATTTGTTCAGACAAGCTGTTTTGAGAAGCATCATTAGCGATGAAACCTGCGAACGTTGGCTCCAATACAGAGATAATAGAAATAATACCGCGCACGATTACGGAGTTAACTTTGCGGAAGAAACTATCAAGTTGTTACCTAAATTCATAGAAGACGCTACACATCTTTCTGAAGCTATTAATCTATCGAACAATGGTGCTAAAGGATAAATACAGGCAACATTTAGAAACAATCTTTTCGAGTGTAGAAATACCTATAGAAGTATGGGCGCACGGAAGCCGTGTTGATGGAACAGCGCACGAAGGAAGTGATTTGGACTTAGTTGTTAGAACAAAAAATCTTGAGCAACTTCCAATGGATGTGTTGCTAGCAATAAAAGAAAAAATAAAAGAAAGTAATATTCCTATTGTAGTTGAAGTATTCGACTGGTCAAGGCTTCCGGAGTATTTCCAGAAAAATATAATTGCTAAACACATTGTGTTATTCAGTAACATGTAATGCTTGAAAATAAATTTACCAAAGCCTCCCCATGAAGCTCCTTCGAACACTTTTATTCCCCTTATCTATACTATTTTATCTGGCAATCTGGATACGAAATAAACTGTATGAGTATAGAATTTTAAAGTCAACAAAGTTTTCCATTCCTGTTGTTTGTATAGGCAATCTTTCCACTGGTGGTACAGGAAAAACACCCCATACAGAGTATTTAATTCGTTTATTGCAAGAAACAAATAAAAAAATTGCAACACTCAGTCGTGGGTATGGCAGAAATACCAATGGCTTTAGACTGGTGGCTGAAAATGATTCTGCTGCGCTTGTGGGAGACGAACCGTTGCAATTAAAAAATAAATTTCCTGCGATTGATGTTGCCGTTTGCGAAGATCGTGTAGCAGGTATCAATCAATTGCTTGCATTCAATCCTAAGCTCGATATTGTATTATTAGACGATGCCTTTCAGCACAGAGCTGTAACTCCAAGTTTTTCTATACTTCTAACTGATTATGCTAATTTGTATTGCAATGATTTTATTTTGCCCGCAGGGAATCTTCGAGAACCAAGAAGTGTTGCGGCTAGAGCAGCAGCAGTTGTTGTTACTAAGTGTCCTATGAATATTTCTGCTAAAGAGATGACGCTGATAACACAAAAGATAAAGAAAACAAACACCCAAAGGATTTTCTTTTCACACATAAAATATGGCGAATTAGTAAGCCTTGCAAATGGTACTATTCTAAAGGCGTTACCTTCTAAAATAATTTCAGTGTCCGGAATAGCGCATCCGGAAGTGTTTTTGGAGCACCTCCGCCAGAAAGGGAATTTAATCAAGTCTTTTGTTTACTCCGACCACTATGACTTTTCTGAGCGTGATATTGTTTCAATCGTTTCTTTTTACAAGATGAATAAAGCGGAGGAATTGGCTATTGTAACTACAGAGAAAGATGCCATGCGGTTAAGAAAGTTTAATAAACAGCTTGCAGATATTCCTGTTTACTATGTTCCAATAGAGGTAAGTTTTATTGACAAAGAATTCGATTCATACTTCTTAAAGAAAGTGTGATTAATTAATTAACTTTAACTCCATTATTAATTAAAATATGAGTGTTTACGATAAATACGAAGCAGTTATTGGGTTGGAAGTACACATGCAATTGCTTACAAAAAGTAAAGCATATTCGTCTGATGCTACTGAATATGGAGGATTGCCCAACACACAAATTTCTCCCCTTACACTAGGGCATCCGGGCACATTGCCTAGAACCAACAAAAAAGTAATTGAGTATGCTGTAAAATTGGGCTTGGCTTGCAATTGTGCTATAACAAAGGAAAATCAGTATGCACGAAAAAATTATTTTTATGCCGATTTGCCAAAAGGCTATCAAATAACACAAGATAAAACACCTATTTGTACAGGTGGCTTTATTACTATAAAGCAAGACGATGGTTCCGAGAAACACATTCAGCTTATCCGTATTCACATGGAAGAAGATGCAGGGAAAAGCATACACGACCAAGATGCCTACGACACACTTGTTGATTTGAATAGAGCCGGAGTAGCCTTGTTAGAGATGGTTAGCGAACCTGATATTCGTAGTGGCGAGGAAGCATATAAGTACTTAACCGAAGTTAGAAAGTTGGTTCGCTATTTAGATATCTGCGATGGCAACATGGAAGAAGGCAGCTTGCGCTGTGATGCCAACATTTCTGTACGTTTAAAAGGGGATGCTAAATTTGGCAGAAGAGTAGAGGTTAAGAACATGAACTCTATTCGTAATGTGCAACGTGCTATTGAGTTTGAAGTAAAAAGACAAATTGATGCCACCGAAAACGGAGAGCACATAGCACAGGATACACGCAGCTTTGATGCTACCACAGGTACAACATTTATAATGCGAAGTAAAGAAATGGCGCACGATTACCGCTATTTCCCGGAACCGGACTTGCCTCCTGTTATTGTAACCGAAGAGTACATTGCAAGCATAAAAGCTAAGCTGCCTGCGCTGCCAAATGATTTGATAAAAAAATATACAACCCAATTAGGGTTGTCTGCCTACGATGCACTAGTTCTTACCGAGACAAAAGAAATTGCTCTTTATTTCGAGGAACTTACCAAACAAACTAAAAATTACAAAGCCGCTGCCAATTGGGTTATGGGAGCTGTTAAATCTTATTTGAACGAAAACGCCATACATATTTCTAATTTTCCTGTGAAAGTGAAACAGCTTGCAGACCTTATTGCGCTTATAGATGCAAATAAAGTGAGTAATACCGTTGCAACACAAAAAATATTTCCTGAGTTAGTGGCCGGCTCTGCGAAATCTCCTTTGCAAATTGCCGAGGAGAAGAATCTAATTCAAGAAAGTGATGTAGATTCTCTGAAACAATTGGTAGAGCAGGCATTGCAAAAATACCCCGAAAAAATTACAGAATATAAAAATGGCAAAGTGAGCTTACTTAGCTTGTTTATGGGTGAAGTAATGAAATTGTCGAAAGGTAAGGCCGATCCAAAGGTTACAAGTGGATTGGTAAAAGAGATGTTGGATAATCATGGTATTTAATCAAAATTGTAGAATAATGAAAAGGCTTGTTAGTGTACTCGTTGTAGTTAGTTTGTTGATTGGGGGATGTAGTAAAAAAACTACCACCAAAAGTGTGTATGGCACACTCAGTAATTCCAGTGGAGAGTCAATCACCCTAAATGCGCTAACTCCGGAAGGTCCACAAACTATTGAAATTACAACTATTGATGAAAATGGGAACTTTTCATTCGTTAAGCCAATTGATAGAGTGGGGTTTTACCAAGTGTTCATCTCCGAACAAAATTTTGCAACCATCGTTTTGGATAGTGCGCAGCAGGTAGAGATCACCGGCAATGCAAAAGATCTTGGGAATACCCATCGTGTAAAAGGTTCTTTAGATGCTGAGTTGTTTTGGCAAATGAATGAAGCCTCAAAAAATAATTACAGAAGCAGAGATTCGCTTACACAAGTGTTTCAAGCATTTTTAAATGGAGGTAAAGCATCCCAAACGATGATTGATTCGTTGAGTAATGTAATTGATAAGGAGTTTAATGGACTCGTGCAAAAACACACCAATTATCTTATTGATTTTGTTACTAAAAATCCTCAATCGTTAAGCGCTATTGCAGCCATTCAACAATTAAGCTCCGATAATAATTTTGAGCAATTCGAAAAGGTAAATCAAGCATTAAAAAATAAGTACCCTACATCTTCGTATATAAAACTTTTTTCCGAGTCTGTTGAAAAGGCATCTAAATTAAGAGCCGGGTCCGATGCTCCTGAGATAGTTTTAAACGAGCCGTCCGGTAAGCCTTTGGCATTAAGCAGTTTGAGAGGGAAGGTCGTGTTGCTCGATTTTTGGGCTTCTTGGTGTGCTCCTTGTAGAGCAACAAATCCGCAAGTTGTAGCACTGTACGACAAATTTAAAAATAAAGATTTTGAAATTTATGCTGTTTCGTTAGATGAAAATAAAGACAAATGGATAGAAGCTATTGCAAAGGATAGGTTGACATGGAAGCATGTGAGCGAGCTCAAATCGTGGAAATCGGCAGTTGTTGAGCAATACAACTTTAAATCAATTCCTTACAATGTGCTTATTGGAAAGGATGGCAAGATAGTTGCAAAAAATCTACACGATACCGATTTGGAAAACAAAGTAAAAGAGCTTTTAGGGGAATAATCGTTCGTTTGCTATCGAAATAAAATAGGCTCCAATTATTAAAAAGTATATTATTTTTTATATATTGAGGATATTAATATATTTCTATAGCCATGCAAAATACGTACACTAGATTATTTTTTCTATTTATTATAGCCTTCGTTTTTTCTCTTGGTTCTTATTCCCAATCAATTACTACAGATTCGGTAAATCCGGTGTCTTGTTTTGGTGGAGCTACTGGGTCTATATATATTACTCCGGGTGGAACACCCCCCTTTACATATTTGTGGGATAATGCTTCTACCGATGAAGATATTACTGGTCTGACAGCGGGTGTTTATACACTTACACTTACCGATTCGTCTCCTGGTTCTGTTGTTCAGAGTTTTACAGTTGCCGAGCCGGCTCTATTAAGCGCAGTGGTTTCAGCTTCTACTAATGTAGCATGTAACGGACAATCTACAGGTGCTGTTGATGTTACGATATCAGGAGGTACGGGGAGTTATACATTTGCATGGAGCAACTCCGCTACTACAGAAGATTTAGCCGCTATTCCGGCAGGAACCTATTCACTACTTGTTACAGATGCAAACGCTTGTACTGCAACAATTCCAACATTTACTATTGCTGAACCCGCAACGTTAACTGCTGTGGTAACGGCTAGTACCAATGTTGCATGTAATGGACAATCTACGGGTGCCGTGAATGTTACGGTTTCAGGAGGTACGGGAAGTTATACATTTGGATGGAGCAACTCTGCAACTACAGAAGATTTAGGCAGCTTGGCGGCAGGAACATATTCGTTGCTTGTGATGGATGCGAATAGTTGTACCGCAAGTATTCCTGATTTTACTATTTCAGAGCCTGCTTTGGCATTGAGTTCTGCAGTCACTTCAAGTGTAAATGTATTGTGTAACGGACAATCTACAGGTTCTGTTGATGTGCTTATAGCAGGAGGAACTGGAAGCTACACATTTGCTTGGAGCCATGGAGCTACAACAGAAGATTTAACGGGTATTCCGGCAGGAACATATTCGCTGCTTGTAACAGATGCAAATTTGTGTACATCCACTATTTCCAATTTTTCTATTACAGAACCGGCACTGCCTTTAACGGCAGTGGTAACAGCTAGCACCAACGTATTGTGTAATGGGCAGTCGACAGGTGCAATAAATATTACTCGAACAGGAGGAACAGCCGGTTATACTTATGCTTGGAGTAATGGAGCTACAACCGAAGATTTAACGGGTATTCCGGTAGGAACGTATTCGCTGCTTGTAACAGATGCAAATCTTTGTACAACTACCATAACAAATATTTCTTTAACACAACCAACTGCTGTTAGTGCTGTGGTTACAGCAAGTACAAATGTTTTGTGTAAAGGAGTTCCAACAGGTTCAATAAATATAACTGCCTCCGGAGGGGTTGGTTCATATAGCTTTTTATGGAATAATTTTGCTACCACAGAGGATTTAACCGGATTGCCAGCTTCAACTTATGCAGTGTTGGTTGCAGACGGAAACTCTTGTACTGCGGTAATTAATAATATTACGATTGCAGAGCCTGCATTAGCCTTAAGCGCTTCCGTAACCAGTAGTGTAAACGTTGCATGTAACGGAAACTCCACGGGGTCGGTTAATGTGCTTACAGTAGGGGGAACTCCAACCTATACGTTTGCATGGAGCAATGGAGCTACCACCGAAGATTTGACCGCTATTGTAGCAAATACTTATTCTTTATTGGTAACAGATGCCAACAGTTGCACCACTACTATTTCTACATTTACCATTACTCAGCCAACTGCGCTTAATGCCGTGGTAACAGCAAGCACCAATGTTCTGTGTAATGGTGCTTTAACCGGAGCAATAGACGTTACCCCATCCGGAGGAACCACAAACTATACCTATGCATGGAGCAATGGCGCAACAACACAAGATTTATCTGGAGTTGCGGCCACAACTTATTCATTGTTGGTTACAGATGCAAATGCTTGTACTAAAACAATTACAGGTATTTCCGTAACGCAACCAAGTGCAATAACACTAACTCTTACCAATACCCATGTATCCTGCTTTGGCTTGTCTGATGGAACATCTACTGTTGCTGCAAGTGGAGGTAATAATTCTAGCTATAGCTATTCTTGGAGTACTGGTTCTGCAACAAACACAGCTACCGGGCTTTTAAATGGTACGGTTTATACTGTTTCTGTAACTGATGGCAACAGCTGTTTGAAAACAGCCACTACATCTGTTACGCAGCCTGCCTTATTGGTAAACAACATTACTACTACTAGTGTTACTTGTTTTGGCACATCCAATGGAACTGCAACTTCGGGTTCAGTTGGTGGAAACGGTGGTTACACCTACCTTTGGAACGATGCTGTTACCACAGCCAACAGAACAGGTTTAGATACGAATACTGTTTACACCGTAACACTTACTGATAGCAAAGGCTGCAAAGCAATAAATTCTTTTTCGTTGACTGGACCTACAGAAATAATTTTTAGCCATTCTATTTCTCCGTCTACTTGTGTTAGTCCTGACGGAACAGCCAGTATTTTTAATGTGTCCGGAGGCATGGGTGGATACACCTATTCTTGGTCTCCAACAGGACAAACAACTGCAACAGCAACTGGATTAACAGCTGCCAATTACAATGCTACGGTTAAAGATTTGAATAATTGCCCCGTAACAAAAACGGTAACTGTTACTAATACTTCAGGCTTTTCTATTAGTATTGCAACCACATCTGTTACTTGCAACGGATACAGCGATGGAATGGTAAACGTAGTGGAAACAGGTGGAAACAGCCCTTATATTTACGCGTGGAATACTTCTGCTACAGCTCAAGCACTAACTGGTGTTTCGGCAGGGGTTTATTCCGCAACCGTAACAGATGACGATGGATGTGTTGCAACAGATGTTCAAACGCTGGTTGAGCCTACGCAATATACGGTAACCGCAGTAGTGGCTGATATTACTTGTTTTGGAGATGCCAATGGTACTATTGCACTTTCTGTTTCAGGTAGCAATGGCGCGCCTTATACCTTTAACTGGAATAATGGAACATACACAACTCAATCTTTATCGGGTCTTGTGCCTAATACCTATTCTGTTGTAATAACAGATGGAAATGCTTGTACAGCAACCTTTACAGATACAATCTCGCAACCTAGTCAAATTATATTTGCGCTCGCAAGCGATTCTGTTTCGTGTAACGGAGGTATTAACGGGAAAGCATACCTGACATCAATTACAGGTGGAGTTGGCTCAACCTATCAATACTTGTGGAACAATACATCAACCAACGATAGTATCACAGGACTTATTGCCAACACCTATACATTGCAAGTTACAGATTCGTTGGGTTGTATGGTTAGCAAAACAGTTCAAGTATTACAGCCTTCACCATTGGTTGTTGCGTCTGTTGCTGGTAGCACTATCTGTATAGGACAAAGTGTTACGCTTACTGCATCTGCCACCGGAGGAAATGGAGGGGCTAATTTCACCTGGAATCCGGGTTCTGTGAACTCCTATTCTGTTGCGGTTTCTCCAACAACAACAACAACCTATTCGGTAGCGGTAACTGACTCAAAAAATTGCACATCAAATATTCAAACCGTATTAATTCATGTAAATGCGCCATTAACAGTTAGCGCACTTGCATCCGATGCGCCTTGTGGCGGTGGTGTTGTAACACTTACTGCTACTGCTTCCGGAGGTGATGGTAATTATACATACAGCTGGACTCCTTTTAGTACAAGCGGTGCGGTGATTTCTACTAGCGTAACCGGTACTACTTCGTATTCGGTTTCTGTTACGGATAATTGTGGTACTGCATCGGCAATGTATAATGCTACTATAAATGTAGCCACTGCGGGTGCTAGTGTTAACTTTGCTCCAACGCCTAATCCAGCAACTTTAGTAGATGCTACAGTTACGGCTAATCCAGACAATACAGCCTTTACTACTTGGTTGTGGAATTTTGGAGATGGTGTAAAATCAATCTCAACGGAAGTGAATCCAAGCTATGTTTATACTGACACCGGATCTTATGTAATTACCTTACTGGCAACTGATAATAACGGTTGCACAAGTACTGCCTCGCAAACTGTTACAGTAAATCCTGATTTTGCCTTACAAGTTACTGCTGACGGTACTGCATTTGCTTTTACTCCTAACGGAGATGGATTAAATGATGTGTTTATTCCAATGGGAGTGGGTATAGATCCTAATAATTACGAAATAACAATTTACGACAGATGGGGAATTGTAGTGTTCTATACACAATTGCCAACTAGAGCGTGGAACGGAACATTTGAAAACAACGGAAGCAATGTATTACAACAAGATGTATATGTGTGGGTAATAAACACAAAAGATTACCAAGGAAACGATTATACATTTAAAGGAACCGTAACGCTTCTAAAATAAGCATTTTGTGTTGTTTCTCTGAAATTGTGTGTGCTCAATTTTAGTGAGCAGCTTTGAGTTTTCTTAAATACATCTGTATTGTATTTTCTAGCCCAAAATACAATGCGTCCGATATAAGTGCATGACCAATGGACACTTCCAATAAATCGGGAATTTGTTTTGCGAAAAATTCTAAATTCTGCAAACTTAAATCGTGCCCGGCATTAATGCCCAAATGCACGCGTTTAGCCATCTTTGCTGCTGCAACATAAGGAGCTACAGCTTTCTCTTTATTTACAGGATAGTCTTTTGCATACGCCTCAGTATATAGTTCTATACGGTCTGTTCCTGTTTTTGCGGCATTCTCAATATTATTTAAATCCGTTTCTATAAAAATAGAAGTGCGTATTCCACTGCGTTTTAGCTCCGAAATTATTTCTTTCAAAAAAGACTCGTTTTTAAACGTATCCCATCCGGCATTGGAGGTAAGCACATTCGGTGGGTCTGGCACTAATGTGGCTTGAGCGGGTTTTAAAGCCAATACCAAATCCATAAATTTTTTAGATGGGTATCCTTCAATGTTAAATTCGGTTGTGAGTAGTGGTTTTAAATCGTGTGCATCCTGATATCTAATATGTCGCTCATCCGGACGAGGATGTATCGTAATGCCTTGCGCACCAAATCGTTCGCAATCTTGGGCCACTTGCACTACATTGGGAGTTGAGCCCCCTCTCGAATTTCGGAGAGTAGCTATTTTATTAATATTTACACTTAATTGAGTTGCCATACACTAAATAAACAAAATAAAGCGTTCTTTGTTAGTAGTTACACAAGCACAATTTAGATATTTTACTTGGAAATACTATATTTATGCACTAGGGCACGCAATTTGATGATACCTTTATAAGATGCTAGCAAAAGTTTTAATAACAGATGAAATACCTCCTCTCAAAAGATCCGATTTGGGAGTGAAAGCTCTTAATTGGATGGAAGAGTTTAAGGTTACGCATTTGCCTATTGTAGAAGGGAAAGAATATTTAGGGTTAATTTCCGATCACGAAATTTTAGATTTGAACGATATTCAAAGCGATATCG
The DNA here is from genome assembly GCA_017303975.1 of Bacteroidota bacterium. Lineage (NCBI taxonomy): Bacteria > Pseudomonadati > Bacteroidota > Bacteroidota bacterium. Next base: position 630 of record JAFLBG010000025.1, on the reverse strand, counting down.
GTCATTTAGGCATTTCGTTGATACGTCCTTTTGTGTACGAGACACAGCATATTTTCGAGGTATTAAAAACGATTGCAGACTTTAGAGTTTCTGTTTTGCCTGTAATTACAGAGAATAATCAGTATTTAGGGGTAATTACGTATAAGCAAATGATAGATTATTTAACGCAACTAAATGCTGTTCAGCAGCCTGGCGGGGTGGTAGTGTTGGAGATAAATGCACATGATTATAGCCTCTCGCAAATAGCACAGATAGTTGAAGGTAACGATGCCAAGGTGTTGTCGTGTTTTTTATGGGCACATCCCAATTCTACTCAAATAGATGTGGTGCTTAAAATAAATAAAGAAGATCTTTCTGCGGTAGTACAAACCTTTCACAGGTACAATTATACTGTTACCGCTACATTTCATAAAAGCGATTTTGATGAAGAACTTAAAAAGCGATACGAGCTATTTATGAATTATATTAAGTTGTAAGTCCGATTTTTTATTTTTTTTAAGGTAAAGAAATAATAGCCCCAACACTTCTTGTTTTTTAAAATGATTGTATTTTTGCCGTGCGTGTTTACCAGGGCAACATACTTTAAATTGGCTATTCTTAGTGTATTTATTACACTGAGCACCGCACTAT